>CAILQO010000466.1 GCA_903836285.1 uncultured Chloroflexota bacterium | reverse complement strand
TACAACGCTGTCGAACCGGCGTGGGCGCAGGCCCTCGCGTCGCTGATGCGCGACCACGCGATGCGCCACGGCTAGATGCGTCGACGCGAGGTGGGATCAGGCCTCGGCCTGGATGACGCCGAGCAGGTCGTAATCGAGGCGGTAGCCATTGCGGAAGCGATCGAGGCCGGCGAACGGCCCGCGGGTGCAGACGATGCCGAAGCGGGCGTCGTGGTACGCCGCGTAGGCCCACCCGGCGTGGCACTCGTGCGCCAACCGAAGGACGGTGCGGAGCCACGTGAGGTGTGACCCACGAGGTGCCCCGGCACTGGCGCCGACGCTCGTGACATACAAGGGGGCGCGGTAGGCCTCGCGGAAGCGACGAGCGGGGGCGAGCCACGCTTCGAGGCGTGCGCGATCCCACCGTTCGCCATCGATCGTGCCGGGGTACGTCACCGGCGCGTCGGGGGCGGCGTGCGCGTCGGCCGGGGCATCCCGTTCGGGAGCGAGGCCCTGCATGGTGAACGCCTCGGGCGCGAATGCGCGGATCCCGTAGGCAACCCGGTCGTCGGGCACCGGGCGCAGGTGGTCGAGGGCCTCCGGGGCACCACGCGGGGCGTCGACGACGATCGGGTGGGTGGCGCCGGCCTCGCGGATGACCCCGGTGAGGCGCGAGGCGAGGCCGCCCCACGCGCGTCCGGCGGTGGCACCGGGGGCGGTGGCGCGTCGCGATGCGGCGGGCGATAGCCGCATGCCGCCGAGGGCCGCCACGTCGTCGGGAGTGAGGGTGTCTGGCGGGTTTGGGTCGTCGAGCAATTCGAGGGCGAGGCACCCCGGGTGGTCGCGAACGGCGGCGGCGAGGGCCTCCCAGGTGGCACCGAGCGTCGCCGCGGCCTCTGGGTCAACCCAGATGGCGTCGTGCGTGGCCGCGTCGAGGTGCAGAGCGAGGACGGTGTCGAGGCCGAAGCGCTTGAGCAGGTCGACCGCCGCGATGATGCGGGCGGCCCCGCCGGGTGCGGTGGCGAGGGTGGCATCGACCGGCAGGCGGGCGTGGGTGAAGCGCCAGTTGGCGAGGAGTTGGATGTCGTCGGCAGTGATCGCGTCGCCCTCGTGCGAGGGCGAACGAGGGCGTAGCCACCCGTCGAGGGTGATGCCCTGCGAGGGGAGGACCCAGTCGGTTGGCGCCGCACGCGGGAGGGAGAGGCTCATCGTCGGGGTGGGTCTGCAGGCGTCATTGGGGCCACGGCGGGTCGGCGGCGTACCCTACCATCCCCACCGGCCGGGGCTTCCCGGCGGGAGGGACGGGAACGATGGCGGGCGACGGCGGGGGCTACGACTTGGTGGCGTTCGGCGAGGCGATGGTGCGCCTGTGCCCGCCCGGCTTCGGGCGCGTTGAGGCTGCCACGATGCTTGAGATGCTGCCCGGCGGCGCCGAGTTGAACACGGCGGTCGGCGTGGCCCGTCTTGATGCGACGGCGACCGCCGGGCGTCGGGTGCGCCTCGGCCGACCGGCGGCGACGTGGGTGTCGCGGCTCCCGGCGAACCCGTTGGGGCGCTACCTCGAGAACAAGGCGCGCGAACACGGCGTCGACACCTCCCACATGGTGTGGGACGACCGGCCGGACGCGCGGTGCGGCACCTACTTCCTTGAAGAGGGGGCGGCGCCGCGGGCGTCGTCGGTGATCTACGACCGGGCGAACTCGGCGTGCGCACGGTTGCAGGCGGGCGAGATCGACTGGGCGCCGATCGTGCGTGGGGCGCGCTACTTTCTGGTGACGGGGATCACGCCGGCGTTGTCGGCCGGGTGCCTCGAAGCGACGCGCGAGGGGATGATCGCGGCGCGCGCGGCGGGGGCGCAGGTGGTCTTCGACCCGAACTTCCGCAGCAAGCTCTGGACTTTTGCGCAAGCGCGTGAGACGTATCTCTCGCTCGCACCGCTCGTCGACATCATGTCGTGTTCTCTGGAGGGGTTGCAGGGGTTCTACGGCTTGGCGGGCGACACGCCGCTTGAGGCCGCGAAGGCGGGGCACGACCGGTTCGGGTGGCGCGCGGTGGTGGCGACGACGCGCGTGGACCAAGGGATGTGGCGGAACCGTGTCGGCGCGACGGTCGTGGCGGTCGATGCATCGGGCGCGGCGGCGGCCTTCACCGATCGTGAGCGTGACGTTGAGATTGTCGACCGGCTTGGTGCGGGCGATGCGTTCCTCGCGGGGTTCCTGCACGTGTTGCTGCACGGTGACGCGTCGCACCCCGATTGGGCGCGTGCGACGGCGGTTGGTGGGGCGGCCGGTGCCTTGAAGCACTCGATTCGTGGCGACTTCCCGATCCTGACCGCCGCGGAGGTGGAGGCCGCGGTGGAGACGACGGCGATGCGCGTGCAACGGTAGGCGCGGGCGCCTCCTCCGATGGGGCGGTGAGGTGACCGAGGTGCGAGGGGCTTTCTCCCGGCGAAGCGCGACGTGGGCCTGATCACGTCTGGCACCGGCGCGGTGGCCGTGACCCCGCGAGGGCGCTTGGGAATGGGCCGGCGCATTCGCGGATAACGAGGGCGCCGGCGCTCCTCGGGGGTGCGCGCCAAGGCGTTTCTCGGTGCCGAAGCGTGGCGTCGTCCGCGGAGCCGTTGCGAGAGAGCACGGCGGCGTGGAGGCGGGCAAGGATGCCCGCGGACCAAGCCCCGGGGTCGCTTACTGGCGTACGGGCGACGCCCAAACCCGCGCCTTACAGCGCCTTCCGCCCCGAGACCAGATCATCGCCGACCCCAACCTCGCGCAAGTTGCAGCGCACCAGGCGGTCTCGCACCGTCGCGACGTCGACGAGATCCGGGTCACGGATCACCACGACGACCCACCCGCCGGGCAAGACGGTGCGTGCCACCTCCCGGATTGCCGCGTCGGCGTGTTCGCCATCTGGCAGGCGCGGCGCCTCGGTCACGGCACCGCCGCACGACCCCGACGCGAGGGTCAACGCCCCCGGAGACGCCACGCGCCACGCAAGGTCGCGGGCGATCTCTGCAGAAAGCGACGCGGTGGCCGCGCGCGCCCGCCCGATGGCCTCGGTATCGGCGTCGACCCCGAGGACGCGCACCCCTCGGGGTAGGGCCGTGGCGAGGGCGATGGCCAACCGGCCGTCGGCAGACGGTGCCACCAGAAGGACCTCGCCGGGGACGAGGTCGAGGCGCCCGACGATCGCTTGGATGAGGGCGGGCGGGTCAGGCACGCCGGGGTTGTCTGACGCGACGCAAAACCCGGGCGGCAACCCTCACGCGGGAGTGTTGGCGGCGGCCCACGTCGCGAGGGCGCGGGCGTGGCGACGCGCGGCTTCGTCGAGGAGCGACTTCGCGGCGGGGACCGGTGCGCCGCTTGCGTTCGCGACGAGCGAGGCGGCGTCGCGCGCGAGGTCGTCGGCCTCAGCGGTCAGGGTAATGGCGTCGCGCATCCGTCCGGCGGCGACCGGGTCAGCGGTGGTCGCGGCCTGACGGATCCAGACGGTCCGCGCTTCAAGCAGCCGGGCGCGGGCCATCGCAAGGGGCGCGCCGGACGACGTCGCATCACCGGACGCGACACGTCGCAGGGTTGACGCGTAGGCAGTCCACGCTTGGTCGTAGGAGTTCAGGGCGCGCAGGCCGGGGGTGACACTCGCGGCGGGCGTCGCTGCGGCCCGAGGCGCGTCGTTCGCCGGGGCGGCGTTCGTGGTGGTCGTCGCGGCGTTGGACGACGCGTTCACCGGGCGTGACGCATCGGCAGCGGCGGAAACCGGTACTGACGCCCCAGGCACGGCCACCACCGGTGCGTTCACCACCGGTGCGTTCACCACCGGTGCGCCGGCGACCGATCCGGGGGCACCCACGGGGGCCACGGGGGCACCGAGTGGCGCCAACGGGGCCGGAATACCGGCACCACTTTGTGCGACGGGCACGGCCGGGGCACTCGGGGCGACCGGTTCGGCGGCGGTCGATTGGCCAAGGACGGCGACGGTCGCAGGCTTCGCCGGGAGGACCGCCTGGCGCGGCGCCGGGGCAACCATTTGCGCGCCGGGGAGGGATGCCCCAGAGGCGACGCTTGCCGTGGACAGGATGCCAGGGCCTCCCCACAGGGCCGTCCCCGCGGCGGCCCCGGCGAGGGCGATCATGAGCGCGGCGAGGACGCCACCGATGGTGCGCATCCGTGAGGCGCCGGCGACCG
>CAILQO010000465.1 GCA_903836285.1 uncultured Chloroflexota bacterium | reverse complement strand
CTCTAGCAACGCCGGAGGTTGCGGATCTGCAGGTCGCTCTCGGTGCGCCGGGGGTGCCGTACGGGCCGTCGTGGGCGTGGCAACAAGCACGGGCGCGCGCGGTCGCCGCGGGGACCGCGCCAGAGGCGGTCTTGCTTGTCGAACATGCGCCGGTCTACACCCTCGGGCGCGCCTCGGACCCGTCGCATCTCCTCCTCGACGAGGCGGCCTACACGGCGCGAGGGGCCGAGGTGGTGCCAGTCGATCGTGGTGGCGACGTCACCTGGCACGGGCCGGGGCAGGTGACGGGGTACCCGATCCTGCACCTTGGAAGGCGCGGGCGCGATATTCATCGCTACGTGTGGACCCTTGAAGCGTGCCTGATCGACGTCGCCGCTGCGTATGGGATCGTGGCCGACCGTGCGCCGGGCCGGCCCGGGATCTGGGTCGGCGACGCGAAGCTGGCGGCGATTGGCGTGAAGGTGACGCGGTGGGTGACCTTCCATGGGTTCGGGCTGAACGTGTCGCCCGACTTGGGGTGGTTCGACCTCATGGTGCCGTGTGGGCTGCACGGGTTTGGGGTGACCTCGATTGCATCGCTGACCGGGGTGGCGCCGCCGATGGCGGAGGTCGCGGCGCGGTTGGTGTCGGCCGTCGCGGCGCGGTTCGAGGTGGCGTTGGGTGAGGCGACGCCGCTGTCGTTGTAGGGATGCGGGCACGATAGGCACGCCCCCTCCCCCTGCCCCTCCCCCGCTGGTGCGGGAGAGGGGAGTCGGAGCGAGGCAAGTCTTCCGGGGTAGACTGGCGGGCGATGAACGCTACGGTCCCCCGGAATGCGCCTCGCATCGCCGCTGCCCCGATCACCTGGGGGGTCTGCGAGATCCCGAACTGGGGCGAGGTGCCGGGTGTCGATGAAGTCCTCGACCAAATCGCGGCGGTCGGCTTCACCGGCACCGAGTTAGGCCCAGACGGCTTCCTGCCCGGCGATGCCGACGGTCTGAAGCGGGTCCTCGGGGCGCGTGGGCTCGACCTCGTCGGCGCGTACTGCCCCCTCGACTACCGTGAAGCCGGAACGGTCGCCGCGTCCCATGCGTTTGGTGTTGATCTCGCGACGCGCCTCGCCGCGAATGGGTGCCACAGCCTGGTCGCCGCCGATTCAGGTGATGCACGACGCGGGGCGGTTGCCGGGCGGGTCGGCCCGCAGGACGGTCTCGATGCCGACCAGTGGGCGCGCCTTGCGGATGGTCTCGCCGAACTCGCACGGGCCTGTGCGCCGTTGGGGGTGCAGGTCGCCTTTCACCCGCACGCGGGCACCTACGTGGAGACCGAGGCCGAAATCGACGAGCTGATGGCCCGCACCCCCGCGGATCTGGTCGGGTTGTGTATCGACACCGGGCACGTCGCGTACGGCGGGGGTGATGCCGTCGCGGTGGCTCGACGTCACGCCTCACGCATCCGCCACGTCCATATAAAGGATGCGAGTGGTGCGATTCTCGCCGAGGTGCGCGCCACCGATCTGGCGTATCCCGAGGCGGTCGGGCGCGGCGCGTTTGTGCCGGTCGGCGACGGTGTGGTCGACTTCGCGGGCCTCGCGGAGGTCCTGCACGGCGTCGGGTACGACGGGTGGTACGTCCTTGAACACGACATCCGCCGGGGTGCACCGTGGCCCGATCAAGACCCGCAGGCCAACGCGGCGCAAAGCCGTGACCGGTTGCGGGCCTTTTTGGCGTAGCGAACCGAAGTGGGCGGGGATGCCCACGGACGAGCGGCGGGGAATATCCCGCATCGTTGAATCGATGTCGATCTATATGGAGGGCGACGGATGCCTCGACTGAGCGGCGCGCAGATGATCGCGGAGTTCTTGGTGAAGGCGGGTGTTCGCCACGTGGCGGGCATTCCCGGCCACGGCATCTGGACGGTTCTCGATGCCTTCCTGGACTACCCCGACCTGAACGTCATCCAAGTCTTGCACGAGCAATCGGCGGCGCACCTGGCCGACGGCTACTACCGTGCGAGCGGCAAGCCCATCGCGGCGTTCGCCTCGATTGGCCCGGGTGCGGCCAACACCGTCGTCGGTGTCGCCACGGCGTACGTCGACTCGCAGGCGATGATGCTCCTGACCGGAAGCCCGCACACGTACATGCGCGGGCATAGCGTCCTGCAGGAACTCGACCGCGCCCAATGGGCGAACTTCCCACGCGTCACTGAGGGCATCACCAAGCAGGTGTGGCAGCCAAGCCGGGTTGAGCAGTTGCCGTTCGTCATGCAACGCGCGTGGAGCGCCATGACGACCGGGCGCCCGGGGCCGGTACACCTCGACCTGCCGATGGACGTGCAGGCCGACGACGCCGACGTCGTGGTGCACGGCCCGGAGCAGTTCATCTCTGGCGGCCGGCCTCGCCCGGATGCGCACGAGGTGCAACGCGCGGCGCGCTTGTTGGCTGGGGCGTCGCGCCCGGTGATCGTCGCTGGTGGTGGCACGATCCTCTCTGAGGCGTCGCCCGAACTGGTTGCCCTCGCCGAGCACCTTGGCATCCCGGTGGTAACGACCTGGATGGGCAAGGGATCGATCCCAGAGGACCATCCGCTGAACGGGTGGAGTATCGGCGACACTGCAAGCACCTCTGGCAACACCCTTGCGGCGAACGCCGACGTGGTGCTGTCGGTCGGCTGCCGCTTCGTCGACTGGTCGGCGAGTAGTTATCGCGCGGGGGTGAGCTTCACCATCCCGCCGTCGGCGCTGATCCAGATCGACCTTGAACCACGTGAGATCGGCAAGAACTACCCGGTCACGGTCGGTCTCGTCGCCGATGCCAAGGCAGCGTTGGCCGACCTGTTGGCGGCGGTCGGCGACATCACTGGGCCGCGCGACTGGCGCAATGGGTCGTACTTCGGCGAGATCGTGCGGTTGAAGGCGGAGTGGGATGCCATCTGCGCCGTGAAGCGCGAATCCGATCAGGTGCCGATGACGCAGTCGCGGGCGATCAAAGAGTTGCGTGCGGCGCTCGACCGCCGAGCGATCGTGGTGACGGGTGCCGGCATCGTGCAAGCGGTTGTCCGGCAGGAGTTCCCGGTGTACGAACCGCGGACGCACCTGACGAGCGGCGGGTACTCGACGATGGGCTTCACGGTGCCGGCGGCGATCGGGGCCAAACTGGCCCAACCGGACCGACAGGTCGCCGCCGTGTGCGGCGACGGCGACTTCCTGCAGACGATGCAAGAGATCGGCGTGGCGGCGATGCTCGACCTTCCCGTGCTGTTTGTGGTCCTCAACAACTCCGGGTTCGGTTCGATCAAGGGTGGGCAACTCGCCAACTTTGGGCGTACCGCCGCCGTCGACTTCATGCGCCGGGGGCAACCGTACACGCCGCACTACGCAAACGTGGCGCGCGAGTTCGGCATCCCGGGTGAGCAGGTGACCGAGCCATCGCAGGTGGCACCGGCGATTCGGCGGGCACTGGCATCTGGTGGGCCGGCACTCGTGGAGGTAATCGTGGCGCGCGACTTCCCCGACGCCGGGGCGAACAAGACCGGGTGGTGGGACGTCCCGGTGCCGTACACGCGCGGGGCCGGGCGCGAGGCGTACCTCGCAGGGAAGGCGGAGGAGCAGATCTAGCGGCAGGTACGGCCGCGCGTAGCTTCCAGCCCCAGATCAACGGGTGCCAGGTGCGGCCGCTAGTGTGCGGCAACCCGCATCACTGATCTAGCGGATTGCCGTTGACTCAAGTTGCGCGGATACTGGCCGATAATGTAGTCAACGTACCGGTGTTGGTTCTCCCCCCCGGTGCGAGGTGAGGGAACAAGCAATGCGCATCCAGGATGGACCGCTGGGCCACCTGAGGGATGTGGTGGATCAGCGCAACGCACAGTTCATCGCGGAGATTGCCGCGGCGGCCTCAATCCGCAGCGCCAAGACTCGCCCAACCACGAGGGCAGTCGCTTCAGCGCCGGCATCAACCCCTAAGGTGCAGGCGTCGACGCCAGCGCACTCGTCTACGCACGTAAACGCGGTTGCCTAACGCTTGACCTGAGCGTCAAACCGAAGAGCACGTCCTGTCGTGGCCCCCGCACGGGTTTTGACCCGCGACGGGAGCGACTTAGGAAGGTATGCGCCCTCGCCGTGATGACGGTGGGGGCGTTTTGCGTTTTCGGGGGCGAACCGCGAGTGCG
>CAILQO010000464.1 GCA_903836285.1 uncultured Chloroflexota bacterium | reverse complement strand
CTGGGCGGATCCGCTTGCTCGAATGCCAGACGCCCCCGACGTCCTCTCGTGCCATTCGGGTAGCCATTCAGCGAGGCGAGGCGCCGGGCGCCGAAGTCGCTCCTGAGGTGGCGCTGTATATCTCGTCGCATGGCTTATATGGGGCTACTTCGTAGCGTGTTGCACACATTCGAGACTTGACGGTCGCCAGCAGAAGCCAAAAAATAACGTTGGGCGTGCTCCGCCCCAAAAAGTCCGCTTCCCGTACTCCTCACTCCTTGAAACAGATAGTTTCGTACCGATGTCCATTCCCTTGAAGCGACGGCGGCCCCGCTCCTCCTGCCCCGCACCCCGTTGCGACGGGAGAGGGCTGAGGTGGCCCCTGCCACTTCCGCGATGCGATGGCAAGGATGAGGGCGGGTACGATTCAGCGCCCGCCGGTTGCGGGAACGAGGCCTTTCATGATGATCGAACCCAACGCGGACGCTGATGACCCGAAACCAGGTTCGGCTTCGATGAGCGGGCCGCGCCAAGAGGATGGTCAATCCGACGTTGAGGACGTCGACGGGTCAGAGCGAGACGGGTCACCCTCGCCGTTGGTGATCTTCCGGACGGTCGACGCGGAGGCACTGTCACTTGCTCGTGAAGTCGTCGGTGCGGCGTCGGACAAGGGCGCAACCGACATCGTGCTGATGGACATTCGAAAGCTGTCAATCGTCGCCGATTACTTTGTGATCTGCACGGGTGATAATGAGCGCCAGCTTCGTGCCATCGCACGGGCAATCCTCGACGTTGCGGACGAGCACTTCGGTGCCGACCCGTTGCATAAGCCGTCGTCGGACGCCGAAGCGAGTGGGTGGGTGCTGATCGATTTTGGTCCGGTGGTGGTCCATGTCTTCTCGCCTGCCATGCGCGACTTCTATCGCCTTGAGAGGCTGTGGAGCGAGGCTGCAACGCTGCTGCAGATGCAGTAGCTGCCGAAGCAATCCCGTCCACGCCGTGTGAGATCCCGAGCCTCGGCAATTGAGTTCACCGGCGGCGGGTATCCTTACCGGGCGGCGGCGGCCGCGTGGAGGCGGCATTGATGTCAGGCAGGTGGGGTGCGGAACCGGCCGGTCGCAACAGCGGCGCCTTTTTCTTCGTAGGCATGCTTGTGGGAAGTGCGTGCGGACTCGTTGTCGGCTCGGCGCTCGGTTTCGAGTTGCGCCCGGAGCGTCTGCGTGCCCTTCGGAAGGTCTGGAGACGGGTGCTCGGCGAACGTGACGACGAACCGCGCTTTGACCTGATGGTCTAGGCCGGTTCGGCGGGTAAGGCCGGTGGCGCCATTGCCCCGTGGCCCCGCCACGGAGCGGGCAGAATACCCGCAGTCGCTCCTGTGCGCGTACCTTCGGCTCCTATGTATGCCGCTGCCTGTGATGTCGCTCCGGTCGACTGGCAGCGCGCCACAACAGGCAACGATGCCGCGCCGCTAGACGGCCAAGTGGACGATCGTTGCCCCTTCGCCGCCGTCCCGAGCGCCGGCAGGTTCGAATCGTTGCACCATTGGGCTGGCAATGAGCATGTCCCGAATCGCTTGACGTAAAGCGCCCGTGCCTTTGCCGTGGATGACCCGCACCCAAGGAAGCGATCCGAGGTACGCGTCGTTCAGGTACCGGTCAACCCGATCGCACGCGTCGTCGGCGCGCTCACCTCGAACGTCAATCTCCAGTCCGACCTGCGCCTGCGTGCCAGCTCCCCGAGTTATGACGGGCCTCGGCCGGACCTCGGGTATCGGGGCAGGTGTCGCTCCTGAGGGGTGGAGCGCATCGGCCTCGCCTCGCGTGATCGGCGAGACGTCGCGCAGGTGGATCCGTAGCCGCATAGTTCCGAGCTGTACCTCGACTTGGCCGCCCCCGTCCGGAGGTGCGGTGATGGTTCCCGCGGCGTTCAGGCGGCGCACCTCGACCCGATCGCCGACCTTGAGCGGGCGTTCCGCAAGCGTCGACGATCGCCCAACGGCGCCCGCCTGGGCGTTGGTCATGCTGACCACCTCGCGCGCGGCGACTTGAAGCTCCCGCGCCGCCTGATGCACGACGGCCCGTATCGCCGCG
>CAILQO010000463.1 GCA_903836285.1 uncultured Chloroflexota bacterium | reverse complement strand
GGCGAGGCGCGGTTGGCCGGTAGCCCCTCTCCCGTCGCACCGGGGGAGGGTTTGGGGAGGGGGCCTCCCCGAGGGCCGTACGGCGCGCCGACCGCTTGCCCGCGCGCATCCACGCCTCAATCGCTCGATCAGGAACGCGCCTCGACGACTCAATCGCCGCCCGATCTCGCATCACCCCCGGCAGGTCGCGGATCCACGAAAGCACCACGCGTGCCTGCATCCGCGCCCGCGACGCGTGCGGACCCCGTTCGCGCCGACTCGCAAGCCACCACGCCACGCGCGCGGCGTTCAGGCCGAACTCCACGAGGTAGCGCCCCGCCTCGCGGGTCGCCAGCGGCCACGGCGCAAGCTTGGCCAGCATCAGCGGCCGGTTCCGCTCGACGTTGTAGGTGAACAGCGGCGACCACTCCCCACTGCTCGCCGCGTGCTCATGTTCGACAACCGCACCCGGCACATACTGCACCGTCCACCCGCGCAGTCGCAGTCGCCACGACAGGTCGAGGTCCTCGTAGTACATGAAGTACCGCTCGTCGAAGTACCCAACCTCGTCGAGCGCCGCCTTCCGCAAGATCGCCGCCGCCCCGCAGAAGAAGAACACCTCGTCCGGCGTGTCGTAGCGCCCGTCGTCCGGTTCGTGAGAGACCACCCCGTTCGCCACGACGGTCCCGCGGTCGCGCCCACCGCCGTCCGGCAGCACCATGCCACCCGCGTTCTGGATCCTCCCGGCGTGCTCCCCGTCCGGTGGGAAGACGAGCTTCGCGGTGCCCGCACCGGCACCCGGATTCGCCTCCATCGCCGCCACGAGGGCGCGCAGCCACCCCGGGCGCACCCGTGTATCCGAGTTCAGCAGCACGACGTACGGCCCCGGCGCGTCGCGCATCGCCGGGTTGTTCCCACGCCCAAAGCCCCAGTTGGCCGGGTTGCGTCGCACGCGCACCCACGGGTGCGCACCCTCGACCCACGCGTCCGACCCGTCGGTCGAGGCGTTATCGACGACCACGACCTCCCACCGGCCTGTGTCGTACTCCGTACGGGCGAGGGCTTCGAGGCACGGGGGCAGCAGGCGTCGACCGTTCCAGTTCAGGACGACGACCGTGACGAACGGCGCCGGGCGCACGCCCGAACTGGCTACCCCTTCCCTCGTAGGGAAGGGGATTGGGGAGGTAGGCCCGATCTCACTCATTCCACCCAGACCTCGCGCACCGCGACGCCGAGGCGCCGGGTGTCACCGGAGGCCGGATCGAGCAACACGGCGCGGTCGACCTCGATGGTCACCGTGATCTCGCGCGGTGCATCCAGCGGCACCACCGGGAAGGTGTACGGCTCAAGGAGCGCCGCGCCCAGCACTAAGCGCCCCACCTCCTCACCATCGACCCGGATCGTCACCCCTACCGGCGCGGCGTCATCCGGGCGCGCGTGGGGGCGGCACAGCGTCACGCCGAGGGCGGTCGCCCACTCGCTCTGCGTCAGGAAGGCGGTCGCCTTGGGCGCACACCAGCGGATCGCCGGGGGCCAGTCTTCCGGCGCGTGCCAACCTGGCCCGAGAAACTCGTCTTCGTTCGCGCCCATCACCAGCCGTGGCGGCGCCGGCACGAAACGCCCGCGAAACGCGCCGCCCGCCTCGG
>CAILQO010000462.1 GCA_903836285.1 uncultured Chloroflexota bacterium | reverse complement strand
GGGAGCCGTACCCGGCAGTGGCACTTCCCGCGCTCGACCTCGCGGCCATCCATTCCGAGGAATCAGAGGTGTACCTTCGCTACCGCGTCCGTCGTACCACGTAAGCCCGCGTGAGGCCCTGTGGTAACGTATTGAGGTAGTCGGGCACATAGCTCAGTTGGTTAGAGCGTACGGTTCACATCCGTAAGGTCCGGGGTTCGAGTCCCTGTGTGCCCACCCACCGTGTGACTGTGCCGTCCACCACCGCATCGCTGGTCGACCCGGCGCCTGACCCGAGCGACTCTTCGTCTCGTGTGTTCATTGGCACTCAGGGCTTCGGTTACGACGGGTGGAACGGTCTCGTATACCCGCCGGGCTTGCGCCCCGGTGATCGCCTCGCCACGTACGCGCGTGCTTTCCCGGTCGTTGAGCTCGACCGGACCTTCTATGGCCTCCCCCGCCGCACCGAGGTCGCACGATGGGCTGATGCAACACCGGGTAACTTTCGCTTCACTGCCAAGGTGCCTCGCTTGGCGACGCACGACCTGCGGCTCGAGGGGCGCGAAGCACTCGCCCAAGTCGAAGGCCTGATCAACTCCCTCGCTCCACTCAAGGAGCGGCTCGGAGCGATCCTGTTCCAGATGGGGCCCGGGTTTCGGTTCCCGCGCGACGCATCCGCGCTCGGCGCCACGCTTGATGCGCTTCCCAACATTGTGGCGACGTCGACGCGGGTCGCCTTCGAGTTCCGTCACCCGTCGTGGCTTGACGCACCCGATCTCGAGGAGCGCCTCACTGACGCTCGCGCCGCGTGGGTGTGGAACGACTGGTCGCCTGGTGCCAATCCGTGGGCTCCCATGCCCCGGGCCATCGATGAGCCACGCGCCTACCGCCAGACTGCCGACTTCGCGTATATCCGCCTGACTGGCGACCATGACCTCGAGATTGACTTCCGCGAGGTCATCATCGACCGTGGCGCCGACCTGCGGAAGTGGGCTGCCCTGATCAGGCAATGGCAGGAGGCACAAGCACGCCACGGGCGAGGCGCCGACGCGTTCGTATTCCTCAACAATCATTACTCGGGGAGCAGCCCACGGACCGCCTCGGCCCTTCGTGAAGTGCTCGGCTTGGCGCCCATCATCTTTGAACCTGGGCCGATTGTTCCCGAGAGGACCGCCTCGCCGGCGAACATGCGGCTCCCCGGCCTCTAGTGGCGCGCGTCCTGTGGCAGTCGGCCACTGGATCGGTCACAATGGCACCATGCCAATCCGTATCCGTGACCGGTCAACCGCTGCCAACATCACACGGTCGCGTACTCCGGGCCAGCCAGCCGCCGCGGGCACGCGTCCTGCGGGCACCGGGCCCGCGTCGTTCGCGGAGGCGCTGACATCGGTCCAGCGGACCGTCGCCCAACAGGACCTCGACCGCCTGTACATGGACGTCGAGGAGCAGGGACGCCGACTCCTTGAGGATCCGACCCCTGAAGGCTTGGCGCACTACAAGTCGGCGATCCGGAACTTCATCGCGCACGTCGTCAAGAACGGCCTGAAACTGAAATCCGCTATCGCCCAGCGTGAGTTGCACCAAGTCATCGACCGCATCGACGAAGAACTGCTCTCAATGGCGGACGGCCTGATTGCCAAGGAGAAGCCCCTGCTTGAACTGGCCGAGAAGGTCGGCCAGATCAACGGAATGCTCCTTGACATGCGGGCCTGACAGTCACGGCTAGCCGACGAGAGTCGGCTAGCCCTGCCGTGCTACTTGCCTTCCTGACGCGCAAAGCCAGGCGCATCGACCGGGGCGTCTCCGGGAACGCCCTTCTCGACGAGAACGAACGTCGGTCCGCCAATGTAGAAGTACCCGGCGGGGTCGCCTCCGAAAAGGTCGAAGTGCCTCGTTGCCGGTGGCAGGTCAACGACGAGGCGCCCTTCGCCGTTCGGCTCAATCGGCGTCTCCTTGCCGCTGGAATCGATCAGGACCGCGGAGGTACCGCTTGCCTTGATCGCCACCGTTGACGCCTCATCGGTCCCGTTCCACACGACCGACGCACGCGCGTCGCCCTTGTGAAAGACCGCAAGGTGCTGCGCCCACTCAAAGCGCGACGCATACTGCGAGTTCTTCTTTGGGTCCGGACGCTTCTTGATGTGCAACTCGGAACGTTGCGCGCCTGCCACGTGCCTGCCAACAACTTGGTAAGCGAAGTAGGCAGGTCTGGCGCGTGACGCCTCGGCATTCGCCATGTCACCGCTGAACCGCACCAGTCCCCACAACTCGTCCGGCACCGGATACGGGTCATCCTGCAATGCTTGGAAGAAAACCTTCTCGTAACCGGCCGCGAAGGCAAGCGCGTGCGCCTGCAGGACGTAGTTCGCTTGTTCGGCCATCGTGATGCGGAAGCCATCCGGATTGGTGTTCCAACCGGGCATTGGGTCGTCGTACGGCATGGCGTTGATCTCGGTCAGCCAGATTGGCTTCCCACCCGCGCCAATCGCTTCGAGGCGCGCCTTGAAGCCAGTACGGTCAGCGGATTCGGCCGCGATATCAACGCCACCATGGAAGCGATCCCACAAGTCGTGGGGGTTTCGATAGAGGTTGAGGGCAACCGCGTCAAAGACGTCCGCACCCTTCGCCTTCACCTCCATCCCGAAAGCGTCAAACCACGGCAACGACTCTCCGCCACCGGCATCCTTATCCTTGAAGTAAGAGTACGGCGATGTGACGATGCGTGCGTTCGGGTTCGCTTTTTTGGCGGCCTGGGATGCCACAGCAAGCAGCTGGTAATAGTCGGCTGGGGTGCCTGCCCACGTGTTATAGATGGCGTTCGGGCCGTTCGCAGGGATCTCCACCTCGTTCCAGATCTCAAACACGTCCATCTTGCCGATGAATTCCTTGGCAAGCCTGAACATGAACGCGCCCCACAGGTTGTCAGGATTCGGTTCGTCACCAAGGAACACGGGTTCATACAGGCCCCGGGGCACCGACGTACCCGGCTTCAGGCCGGGAGTCTCGGCAGCCCACTCCGGCGTGCCGAGAACCATCGCCGCGACCTTCATGCCCGACTTCAGTTGGATGTCGAGAATGTTCTCGCCCTTCTCGTTGGTGAAGTAGAAGTCATTGAACTCATCCGGCTCACGCTGCACGTTGAACCACTGGACCGTCCATCGCGTCCATCCTGCGCCGGACGCATTCCCGAACGCCATTGCCTTGAATGCCTCGTTCACACCGAGGTTTTCGGCCCCAGGTGCTGGCTTGAGGTCCACGCCCTGCGCCCCGACCACTGCCGTCGGCAGTGCGCTGCCTCCCGCGACGAGTGTGGCCACTCCACCCGCAAGTGCATGGAACCGGCGGCGGGTGACGCGAGGGAACGCAGGTGCCGCGCGCTCCTCCGCGCCGTTCAGGACTTCCTTACGCATGACGACTCCTCAATGACCCGCGAAGGGGTTGGACCGCTTTCGGGGGCGCAAAACGATCGGCAGCCACGTCACACGACCATGGATCAGCCGCTTCGTGGCGCATTGAAGGGTACCCATGTGCCGCCTGTGTCTGGGCGCCCCGGCACCCGTCCGGTCGTGCGGCATACTTCCGGCCATCTCCGCCACCGCGACACTGCGCGAGTCAGGACGAGGACGGCATGCCGCCATCATGGGTAACCCCAATCGCCGGGATCGTCGGTTCGCAGGTTGTCGGCCGCGGCATGGGCGTGATTGTCGGAACGAGCCCGTTCGGTCGTCTCCTAGGATGGGCGGATGGTCGAGCGCTGACACCATTTGAGCACCGAGCTGTCTCATCGCGGTGGATGGGCGACCTCGGCGGTGGGCTGGCAGAACTCGCGGTGGAGGCCACGAGCCTTGTGGGGGCCGTTGCAGCACGCAGGCAGTCAGGGGGCACCAGCATGGCCGGATCAAGGGCAACCGGGACCGACTGGGTTGAGATCCTTCAGCGGGTGGCCGCCGTTCTGGTGGCGGTCGGTGCAATCCTGAAGGTCGTCGCCGGGATCATCGGCGATCGCGACCGCACGGCCAGTGAGACCGCCGCTTGGCGGGCGTCGCGCACGTCCAACTAGCTCCCCCGCCATCGGGCGGTCCGCCGCTACCACATTCCAAGCGAGGCAGTCGATGGCAGGCATGGGCACGGCACTGGTCACCGGCGGCGCCGGATTCATCGGCAGCTACATCACTGACGAACTCCTCCGGCGAGGCTACGCGGTCCGGATCCTTGACAACCTCGAGCCGCAGGTCCACGGAGGACTGCGTGAGAACGGTGGGCGGCCAGACTACCTCGCACGTGAAGCCGAGTTGGTGCTAGGCGACGTCAGGGATCCTGAGGCCGTCAGAAACGCCTTGCACGGTGTCGACGTCCTGGTCCATCAGGCCGCCCTCGTCGGTGTGCCCCAGAGCATGTACGACATCCGGCGCTACACCGACATCAACGCCATGGGCGGCGCGACTGTCCTCGACGTCGCGATGAACGACCGCGCGATCCGCGACCGGCTCCAGAAGATGGTGGTCGCGAGCAGCATGTCCATCTACGGTGAGGGTGCGTACCGCTGCCCCGACCACGGCACGGTATTCCCCAAGCTGCGCCCGCTCGCGCAGTTGCAGGCCCACGGATGGGCGATGCGGTGTCCCGCCACCGGGTGTGACCACGTTGTGGCCGCGGTCGCGACCGACGAGTCAAAGCCCCTGCAGCCGCTCTCGATCTACGCCATCGGCAAGCGGGACCACGAGGAAATGTTCCTTGCGGTAGGACGCGCGTACGGCATCCCGACCGTCGCCCTTCGGTACTGGCAGGTGTACGGCCAGCGCCAGGCGCTGTCGAACCCCTACACAGGGGTGGGTGCGATCTTCTGCTCACGCGTCCTCGCCGGCAACGCACCTCCGGTCTACGAGGACGGCGCCCAACTCCGCGACTTCGTCCACGCCAAGGACATCGCTCGCGCCAACGCCCTCGCCCTCGAGAGTGCTGACGCGATCGACCACGCGATCAACATCGGCACCGGCAATCCCATCAGCATCGCCGACGTCGCGTGGACGATCGTGCGCGAGATGGGCGCCGACCGCGACGGGATCACACCCGAGGTCCTTCAGCAGTTCCGGCCTGGCGACACGCGCGACTGCTTCCCAGACATCTCGGCGGCGCGGCGCCTCCTAGGCTATGCGCCGACCATCCCGTTTACCGAAGGTGCCAAGGAATTGGTAGCGTGGGTTCGCGACCAGAAGGGGCGCGCCGAGGACCGCTTCGAGCAGGCGCAGCTCGAGCTGCAGGCGAAGGGACTGGGGAGCGCTAGCCGCTAGGAATGCACGATGGCTAGGTGTCGCCGTCCGCCGGCGCGGTCGCCCCACCGGTAGCCTCGTTCGCCGTCCGTCGTATCGCAGCCATCTTGAGCACGGCGTCGCGCGCGGCGTTCGCGAGCGCAGCCCATGCGCCCCACTCCGGCAAGTCACGCCTCGCCCCAGCCTCGGCACGCGCCACCCGATGGAGGTCATTGGTGGCGCGGTGCGCAATCGCCGCCAATGTCGCGGCAGCGTCTGCCCGTGGGACCGACCCAGAGGTCAGCCTCGCGAATGCGTCTCGCACCTCCACGGGTATTCGCGTGTCGGTTGACGACGCACCGGGATCAGCTGCCATCGGTTGCCTCTCGAACGATCAGATTGGTTGACGACCTGCGAAGCCGCTCTCGAGCGTGTGCCAGAACGTGATGCGCTCCTCGCCCTGGCGCCAGCACAAGTACACCTCCTCGCCATCGCGCACGGAACGAAAGTCGACCAGGCCTTGCTGGACATCCTTCAATTCGCACCCGAGACTTTCGAGTTCGTCGACCGTCGCTTGAATCACCTCAATCAGGTGATCCGCCTCCTCCATGAGCGCGTAAAGACGCTTGCCAAGGACGTTCGCGTCACCCTCAGCCGCCGGTTCCGCGGCAACCTCGGACAGTTGCAGGCGACGCTGCACGTCTGCGAGGTGCATCGCCGTCCGCTGAAGGCGACCCATCACGCGCCCAACCCGGGGAACAAGCGCGTTTGCCTCGGCGAGCGTGAAGAGGCGACGTCGCCCGGTGTTGCCGTCCATCATTCTCCGGCCCGCGCAAGGAGCCGCCGCAATCGTACCCGGCGGTCACGGCGACGCCCTCCGACCTGCAGGTTGCCGGGAAACCCGTGCTACCATGCCCCGTCGTTACGGGCGATGAAGCCTGTCCCAGCATCGGCGGCCGCGGGGATTCCACAGCCGTCGTAGCGGGGACAGACAGGGACCATCGATGGTCACCTGGCGACCGGAGGACCATTATCCGCATGAAGCACGCGCGCGACTTCCGGGTCGTCGCCTTGGGCGGCGGGGTAGGTGCCTCGCAGGTCATGACCGGCCTCCGCGAGTACACCCGCCACCAGACGGGCGTCATCGCTGTGACGGACTCCGGCCGATCGACCGGCGTCGTCAGAAGCGCCCTGAACGTGCCGGCCCCTGGTGATCTTCGCAACGCGTTGGTGACCTTGTCGGAGGCCGACCCTGTCCTGAAGGACCTATTCCAGCACCGCCTCGCTGGCACGCGCCTTGACCAGTTCAATGGCGTGGCATTCGGGAATCTCTTCCTCGCCGCCCTCGCCCAGATGACCGGAAGTTTCGAGCACGCCGTGCTTGAGATGAACCGAATCCTCAAGCCAAGCGCAAACGTGCTACCGGTCACGCTGTCCAACACCCACCTGTGCGCCGAGCTCGTGGACGGAAGTGTCCGGTACGAGGAGGTCAGCGTCCGGGGGACCGAGAAGCCGGCAATCCGTCGGGTCTACCTTCGCGATGACGGCGTTGAAGCGTACGGCCCGGTCGTCGAGGCGCTGCGAGAGGCCGACCTGATTACGATCGGACCCGGCAGCCTGTTCACCACCGTGATCGCTTGCCTGATTGTGCCCGGCATTCGCGAAGCAATCGCTGAGGCGCGGGCCAACGGTGCCACCACCGTCTACGTCTGCAACACGACCACCCAACCCGGCCAGACCGACGGCTTCACGCTCTCCGATCACGTTGCCGAGGTCGTTGGCTACCTTGGCACGGGGAATCTCGACTACACCCTCGTCAATACCGGCGTTCCCGCCGCCCACGTCGTTGACCGGCATCGGCGCGAGGGACTCAACCTGATGACCCTGAGCGCCGCCGAGTTGCGGCGCATCAACGACCTCGGCGTCGAAGTTGTCGCGACAAGCCTCATTGAGACGGGCACCGAGGCACGGGCGCTCTGGAACAAGGTGGACACCGTTCGCCACGACCCCGCGCGGGTTGGGGCCGAGCTTTCGTCCCTCATGGCGGTCATTGCCGACGCCCGTGTTGCCGAACGTTCCGGTGAGCAGACCACGGTGGTGCCCGGTGCGCCGAATGTGACGACCGCCACCGGCCAATCCTTCGCCTAGGTACCCTAGGCCTCATCGTCGCCGCGCCATTCAAGGGCGGGGTTCGACGCCACCCCCCGCCCGGCACCGTCCGGGCACACGGATTGGGATCGCCGTGATGGCTGCCGGCAGTGGCCTTCCCGACCTTCAGGGACTCTTCACCGACTTGGGGAAGTGGTCGCGCCTTGGCATGCACGTCAAGCGCTGGATCCTCCTGCTTGTCATCTCATGCACCGCCATATCACTCGGGATCGCCTTCCTCCTCGTCCAGGTCTACCGCACCCAACCCTTCCCGGAATGGGTGTACTACGTCACATTGCAGAACCTCGACAGGTCATGGCGCGCCCTAATCTTCCTGGTGTTCGGAGTTGGCGGTGTTGGGTTTTCGGTGGTGCAGTTGAACCGATCACTGCTCCTGGCCGTGCAGCCGCCGTACGAGCAGGGGCGCCTCGTCGACATCGTCTACAACTACCGGCTACCCCAACGCCGCCCGCACGTGGTCGCCATCGCCGGGCATCGCGGCTTTGTCGCCCTCCAGCACCACCGTGAGCGGTACGCCGACCGGCTCACCGGCATATCGAGCGTCGGTGACGGTCTCATGCCACCGGCGATTGAGGTCGAGATCGCCCGGGGCGCAAGTGATCGCGTGCTGCAGCCGGTCGACGAACACGTCACGCTGTGTGCTGAACTCGAGCACGGCACGATCCTTACCGGTGCCGATGCGATCCGCGCACGTCGCGGGGGCGTGCCGATCAAGCGTGTCTTCCTGATCCGCCCAGGCGAGGACGCGACCCAGGTTGCCCGCGCCAATACCGAATTCGTCGGCGCGTGCCCGACCCCGGTCAAGCCGGAAGTCCTCCAAGCAATCGAGGAAGCTGACGTTATCGTGTTCGGCCCGGGCGCCTTCTACGTCAGCATCGTTCCGAACCTCCTCCTCGCGGATGTCTCGGGCGCCATTCGTGCAAGTCGCGCCCGCAAAGTCCTGATCGCCAACCTCATGACTGAGCCCGGCCAGACAGACCTCTATGACGTCGGCGACTACGTGCGCGCGATCCACGCGTACGGCGGGTTCACCCTCGACTACGTCGTGGTGAATAGCGCCTACAGCGACCGCGTGCTGAACGAACGCTACGCGGCATCGCTCGCGACCCCCGTGTTTGCGGTGAACTCCGTGGATGGCGGCGCCGGCCGCGCGATGCGAAAGGTTGGTTCCGAAGACGGTGCAATCGTCATTGCTGCCGACATCGCCAGCCGAATGGCCGAACGTGTGCCAATCCCCGCGGGCAGCCGCGAGGTGCCTCCCGGTGGGTCCGCCACCACCTCAATCGCAGTCTACCGGCACGACCCCGCGAAACTTGCCGGGGTACTTGCTAGCCTGCTTGGCGTGACTGAACGCGCCCTAGCCTGAAACCGCGTTCGTCTGCCGACGCGAAGAAAGGCGAGCCACACGCGGAGGAGGGGTAGTGGCGCTCAGGCAACGTCAGTTCGCTGCCACGAGCGACTGTCGCACGGCGTCCTGCATTTCAGGCAGGAGGTCTGCACGCACCGCGCGGGAAGCAATCCGTATTGCGCTCAGCACGGCCTTGGCGTTCGAGCTTCCGTGGCCAATGAACACGTTGCCGTTCACTCCAAGGAGTGGCGCGCCGCCGTGCTCGGTGTAATCGAGACCCCTGGACACCGACCGCAGTCCGGGACGCAGTACCGCACCTGCCAGCTTGTAGTGCGGGCGACTCATGACGACCTGACGGACGAGACCAAAGCAGAACGAGGCCATGCCTTCCGCAAGCTTGAGGATCAGGTTCCCCGTGAACCCATCACAGACGGCCACGTCGCACTTCCCGAAAGGGAGGTCGCGCCCCTCGACGTTGCCGACGAAATTCAGGGAGCTAGCGGCAAGTCGCGGATGAACGGCGAGGACGAGCGCATTCCCCTTTGATTCCTCCTCGCCGTTGCTGACGAGGCCAATCCGGGGTGCGGCAACTCCGTACATGCGCTCGGAGTAACGACTACCCAAGTACGCGAACTGAATTAGGTGATCGGCTTCACAGTCAACGTTTGCGCCGGTGTCGCAGATCACCAGTTGGCTGCCCTGAACTGGGAGAACGGCCGCGATTGGCGGACGACGCACACCCTCAAGGCGCCCAAGCGTAAAGAGTGCGCTCGCCATCACCGCGCCGCTGTTACCGGCCGAGAAGACGGCATCGCCACGCCCTTCCTTCATGGCGCGCATCGCTACATTGATCGAGGCACCACGCTTGGCCCGCACGGCTTGTGCGGCGTGCTCATCCATGGCCACGAACTCAGGCGCGTCGATCACCTCAACGGACTTGGCCACCGCGCCATCGTGACGGGCAAGCCCAGCACGGATCACCGATTCATGCCCAACGAGCACGACCCGGTACCCCGCAATCGTCGCCTGCACCGCGCCTTCGATGATCGCGTCGGGCGCATGGTCGCCGCCCATCGCGTCGACGATGATGCGCGGTTCCCCGCTCCCCGTCGCCATCAATGTCCTCCTTGGGTTGAAGGGCTCGACTTAGACGACGACGGTGTCGAGGTTGCGCACCTCGGCGGCGTGCGCCTCAATGTAGCGACGTCGGGGCGCAACGTCGGTCCCGAGGAACGATTCGATCGTCTCGCTCGCCGCCGCCGCATCCCCCACGTCTACCTGGAACAGCTTTCGCACCGTGGGATCCATGGTCGTCTCCCAAAGTTGCGTCGCAGTCATCTCGCCAAGGCCCTTGTAGCGCGAGACTTCCGGGCGCCCGCGAGTAATCTCGCGCAGACGGGCATCGCGCTCCTGGTCGGAATACGCGTATAAGGTCTGCCGACCACTGCCGACGGTAATGCGGTAAAGGGGCGGCCGGGCAACGTATAGGTGCCCGCCAGTGACCAGTTCGTTCATGTGCCGGAAAAAGAAGGTGAGCAGCAACGTCCGGATGTGGCTGCCGTCAACGTCTGCGTCGGTCATGATCACGACTCGGTGATATCGCAGCTTCGCAAGCGTGAACTGGTCGCCAATGCCGGTGCCAAGCGCAGTGATGAGCGCGCGCAACTCGATGCTGGAGAGCACGCGCCCGAGCGCCCGTCGACGCACGTCTTCACTCGCATCGCGGGCACGGTCGGGCGTCAAGTCGTAGGCCTTCTCCACGTTGAGGATCTTGCCTCGCAGGGGAAGGATGGCTTGGTAACCGCGATCGCGGCCTTGCTTCGCGGTCCCGCCCGCCGAATCACCCTCAACGATGAAGAGCTCCGACTTGCGTGGGTCACGTTCAGAGCAGTCCGCCAACTTACCTGGCAGTGATGCGCCCTCGAACGGACCTTTGCGCATGACCTGCTCGATGAGCTTGCGCGCTGCCTCGCGTGCACGCGCCGCCATCAGGCACTGCTCAACCAGAGGTTTCGCCTCGCGCGGGTTCTCGTGCAGGAAGTCCCGCAGGAACTGGCCGAACGACGACTCGACCGCTCCGCGCACCTCGGAGTTCCCGAGCTTCGCCTTCGTCTGTCCCTCGAACTGCGGGTCCTGAAGCTTCACGCTCACCACTGCAGATAAGCCCCGCCGGACATCTTCCACGCGCACTTGCGGGTCGTTCGCCTTGCGCATCTGGTGCTTCTCGGCGTAGTCAGTGACCACCCGCGTCAGCGCACGATGGAAGCCAGTGAGGTGCTCCCCGCCATCCGGCGTCTTGATGGTGTTAGCGAATCCGTACACCGTATCGTCAGTGCCATCGCGGTACTGCATCGCGACCTCGACGCTCACTGGCGCGACATTTGTCGGAACCTCCTTCACGAAGTGGAGGACGGTGTCATGGAGCGGCGTGTTCGAACGGTTCAAGTACCGCACGAACGATGCAATGCCCCCCTCGAACCAGAAGTTTGCCTCGTCCGTGGCCCGCTCCGGACGCTCGTCCGTAAACGAGAACCGCAGCCCGGCGGTGAGGTATGCCATCTCGCGGAACCGGTCAGCGAGGATGGAGAAGTTGAAGTCCATCGTCGTGAAAATCGACGCGTCCGGCAGGAAGGTGACCGTCGTACCCCGTCTTGTCGACGGGCCAATACGGCGCAACTCACCAACCGGCTTACCAAACTCGTACCGGCGAAGGTGCGCGTGACCATCGCGGTGCACCTCCACCTCCAGCCACTCACTCAGGGCGTTGACCACCGACGCGCCGACGCCGTGCAGGCCGCCCGATACCTTGTACCCGCCCCCGCCAAACTTCCCGCCGGCGTGCAACTTGGTGAAGATCAGGTCAAGCGCTGGCACCTGGTACTCAGCATGAATGTCGGTCGGGATACCCCGGCCATCGTCTCCGACGCGCACGGAGCCATCCGCAAGGATCGCGATGTCGATGCGCGTGCAGACGCCGGCGAGCGCCTCGTCCACACTGTTATCGACGATCTCGTACACGAGATGGTGGAGGCCGCGTTCGTCAGTTGACCCAATGTACATTCCGGGTCGGCGACGCACCGGCTCCAGACCCTCAAGCACCTGGATGTTTTCGGCACCGTACCCGGCAGAGGCGGCGACGCCGTCGTCGGACCGGGGCCGGATTGCGGCCAACGCACCGTTTTCGGCGTCCGGGACGGCGTCGGAATCAGTCATGCATGGCCTCCAGTGGCGGACGGCCACTCTAAGTAGCCGACAGTACATTATATGGAAAGTGTGGCTTTACGCGCTCGCTCTGCGTGCCGGGACAGCGCGGCGGCCGTTCGACCACGGCGATGGAACCGCTGCCACGCTCCTACTACCGACGCGACGCGCGCACCGTGGCGATTGACCTGATCGGACGGCGAATCGTCCGCACCACGGCCGGGCCACACGGCCCGTCAGTTATCTCCGGCACGATCGTCGAGACGGAGGCATATCTCGGCGCCATTGACCTGGCCTGCCATGGCAGCCGCGGTCAGACACCTCGCAACGCCACCATGTTCGGCCCGCCCGGCTACGCCTACGTGTACTTGATTTACGGCATCTACCACTGCCTCAACGCGGTGGTCGGCGAGGTAGGTGACCCGAGCGCCGTCCTGATCCGCGCGGCGGTCATCGACGAGCACGATTCCCGCGCGCGACCGCACCCGGGTACCGGTCCGGGTCGCGTCGCCCGGGCGCTCATGCTGACGCGTCACGATGACGCAACCGACCTCTGCGCCGTCGGTTCGCCGCTGGTTGTGCTCGCAGGTGACCGGCGACATGACGTTCCGCTCCCGGCATGCGAGGTTCGCGCGGGCCCACGCATCGGGATGGGGGCATCGGCGCGCGAGTGGGCGCTCGCCCCCTTGCGGTTCTGGATCGCTGGCCATCCGGCCGTGTCAGGCACCCGCCGGGCCGACCGTGAAGGTATCCCGATCACGTCATGACGGAAATGTCGCAGTCAGTCAGCCTCGTGCCAGGTCACCCCAATCGCGCCGGGCCCGGCGTGCGTGCCCAAGACAGGCCCAATTTCGACCTCCAGCCATTCCGCAACCTCGAAGCGCGCCGCCATCTGGCGGCGCAACTCATCACGCGCGTCTGGAGCCTCGGCATGCATCAAGCCGACATGCCCGAGCCTGCCGGAAGGTGCATCCTCGGCGACGAGGGCGACGAGTCGTTCGATCGACCGGGCTCGAGTGCGGACGCGATCGCGTGGCACGACCAAGCCACCATCAAGGTGCAGGATCGGTCTCAAGTTCAGCAAACCTCCGACGAAGCCCTGGAAGCGCGACGCGCGTCCTCCACGCACCAAGTATTCGATGGTGTCAGGCACGATCATTGCGTGGAGGCGAGGCGCGATGCGCGCCGCCTCGGCCATTGCATCGTCCACAGACATGCCCGCGGCGAGTGAACGCGCCACGTGGATTACGACCATCCCTTGGGCAGGCGCAACGAGTTGGGTGTCAAAGACCTCGAAGCGGACCCCCGGAAAACTCCCTCGCGCCGTCGCCGCCGCGATCGTGGCCGACTGGAATGTCCCGCTCAGCTTCGCCGACGCGTGGATCGAGATCACGGCGTCGGCATCGCGCGCGAGTTCGGTGTAGGCATCCAAGAACTCGCCCGGGGACGGTTGGGAAGTCGTCGGTTTCCCGCCCGCGCGCAAGCGCTGGTAGAACTCCTCATTGGTCAAGTCGACCGTCTCGGTGAACTGTTGATCCCCAAATGAGACGTGCAGGGGCACCACGCGTATTCCGTGCGCATCCACCGCTGCTTGAGGTAGCCACGCCAAACTGTCTGTCACGACCCGCACGCGCCCACCACCCCGTGCGTTTTCGCTCGATCCCACGTCGAACCCCCTCCGACGCACCGCAGCTTCAGCGTCCGGGAACAACCCGTTCGCACGATGCCCCCGGCCGTCGATCTCGCATACGCAGTCTACGGCAGGGAGTACCCTGTGTCAGCCTCCATCGGGGTCACCATTCGACCGGTCACGAGATGCACCCAGACGACCGCGACGACCCAACCGTGAACGGCGGCACTGAGGTGCCGGGCGTGGTGGTTGACAGCCTCGATTCCCTCGTCGCACCCTTCTTCCAGGCGCGCGTCGTCGCGGACCGCCATTACCGCCAAGGGATCGACCTCGAAACTCGGGGGCAGTGGGAACGGGCACTCCGAAGCTATCGCACTGCATGCGACCTGCACCCGCAGCGAGTGCTGTACCTCGTTGCACGCGGTCGGGTCTGCCAGGCCCACGGGCTCACAAACGAGGCTGCAGCCTGTTACGCGCTGGCCCGGAAGCTTGACCCCACTGATCCCGTCGTACTGTTCAATGAGGCAGACCTGCTTGCGAAGCGCGGCGACCTCGGGGCCGCTATCGCTAACCTGAGGTCGTTGCTTGACCGCGAACCGGATCGGCTGCGCATGCAGATGGCGCCGGCATGGCGGCTCCTTGGCGACCTCGAGCTGGCCCGGCGAAACGCCGAAGGCGCAATGCACGCGTACCGGACCGGCG
>CAILQO010000461.1 GCA_903836285.1 uncultured Chloroflexota bacterium | reverse complement strand
TCGGCGGCCTCGGCGGAGTGCGCGCTGAACCCGAGGTAACGCACCTTGCCCGCGTCGCGCGCGCGCTGGAACGCCTCCAAGGCGCCACCCGGACCGAGGACCGTCTCGACGTCCTCCATCTTGGTCATGGCGTGCAGCTGGTAGAGGTCGAAGTGGTCCGTGTGCATCATCTTCAAGGATGCGTCGAGCTCGGCCGTCGCCCCTTCAGCATCGCGGCACTGTGTCTTGCACGCGAGGAAGACGGCGTCCCGATGCGGCTTCAGCGCTGGACCGAGCTTCTCTTCGGCATCGCCGTAGCTCGGGGCGACGTCGAAATAGTTGACACCCCGAGCGACCGCGGACGAGACGAGGCGCGAGGCCTCTTCCGGTGTTGTCTCGGACACGACGATCCCGCCGAACCCGATCACCGACAACTTCTGCCCGGTACGCCCGAGCGCTCGGTACTGCATGGCGCCAACCCTTCCCGGCGCCCGCTGCGCCATCCGGAGGAAGCGTACCGTCCGAAGCGCGCCGGTCGGGATGCCTACGACGCCGTCGCGACCTCCTGCTCAATCGGCCCCTCGGGTTCGACGGAGGCACCGGTCGGCTGGGCTTCACGGGGGCGCGACGGGCGTGACCGCGACAGGGCATCTGCCTGCTTCACCAGCTGCTGCATCCGACGCGTCAGTTCACCCCACGCGCGAAGCTTCTCCGTCGCCGCATCGAGGCGCGTCTGCGACGCCTCGGCGCGGCGCTCGACGGTCCGAAGTTGGCGTTCGGCACCGGTCAGTCGGTCCTCGGCGGCGAGGGCCCGGCGGCGCCACTCGTCGCACTCCACGAGCAGTCGCTCGAACCGCTCCATGAAGACGCGGGTCGCCTCGCCCTCCTCGAAGGGGTGACGTTCGGCCGACCCGACCGCGCGGACGCGCCCGCGAGGCATTTCGGGCAGGCCCACTGCCGCGAGCGCATCTGCCACTGTCGGCGATGGGTCCGGCGCCGCGTCATCGAGACCCCATCGAGGGGTCACACCGTACGCATCCAGTGGGGGGGCGAGGAGGACGGTGAGGCGTACGGCGTCACCGTCGCGCGCGGCGCCGACGATCCGGTCGCCGACGAGGGCGGCCAGGGCGGCGTCCGCTTCATCGGGAGCGAGGCCGGACGCCGTCGCTAACTCATCGGGCGCCCACGTCGCGGCGGTGCCGGGGACATTCGCCGCGATCAGCGTCGCGAGGAGCCTGCCGGCGTCCGACGACGGATCCGGGAAGTCCGGCCCGTCGGCGGGCGGGTCGTCGGTCGCGCGGGAAGGGCGGCGCGGGGGCATCGGCACAGCTCCTGAGGCGTTCACGCCCCGCTTCCGTGGAGGCACCCGCACGGGAGAGAGGCGCCTACTCCAGCGAGCGGGGCGCTTCAATCGGCACGCGGGGCACCTCTAGAGTGAACCCCTCCCCCGTAGTGACGGGAGAGGGGCTGCCGGGGCGCCTACAGGCCGATCGAGACGGCCTTCACCTCCAGGAAGTGATTGATGCCGTCCGAGCCGTTCTCACGGGCGACGCCGGATTCCTTGTACCCGCCGAATGGGATGTGCGGGCCGGTCGGCAGCGGGTCGTTGGCGCCGATGATGCCGTACTCAAGCCCCTCTGACACGCGGAAGATCCGCCCCACGTCACGCGTGAAGAAGTACGCCGCGAGGCCGTACGGCGTGTCGTTCGCCATCCGGATTGCGTCCTCCTCGGTGTCAAACTCCATGATTGGGAGGACCGGCCCGAACGTCTCCTCGTGCATGACGAGCATCTCGGGGTGCGCCGCGCCGATCACGGTTGGCTCGAAGAACCATCCGGACACGTCTGAGCGCTCGTGGCCGCCGCCAGAGGGGGTTGCGAACGGCTTGCCACCCGCGAGCACCTTGCCCCCGCGTGCGACCGCATCGTTCACGTGCTGCTCCACTTTGCGGAAGCCGTGCTCGTCGATCAAGGGTCCGACCTGCGTCCCGGCGGTCAGGCCATTGCCGACCTTGAGCGCGGCGACGCGGGAGGCAACCTTGGCAGAGAACGTCTCGGCAACGGCCTTCTGGACATAGACGCGGTTGGTGCAGATGCAGGTCTGGCCAGCGTTGCGGAAGCGGCTGGTGACGACGGCGTCGGCGGCCTTGTCCAGGTCGGCATCCGCGAAGACGAGGAACGGCGCGTGGCCCCCAAGCTCCATCGACACACGCTTGACGGTGCCGGTGCACTTGGCCATGAGCTGCTTGCCAACCTCGGTCGAACCGGTGAAGGTGAGTTTGCGCACCTTCGGGTTGGTCGCCAGCTCATCGCCCATGCCGGCGGAGTCGGTGCCGGTGACGAGGTTGACGACGCCCTTCGGGATGCCGACCTCGTGGAGGATCTGATAGATCGCGATGGCAATGAGGGGGGTGGCGCGGGCCGGGCGCATGATCGCGGTGCACCCTGCAGCGAGGGCCGGGCCAAGCTTGCGGGTCACCATGCTGCAGGGGAAGTTCCACGGGGTGATCGCCGCGACGACGCCAACCGGCTGCTTGAAGGTGAGGACGCGGGTGTCGGTGCGCGCTGAGGGAACCACTTCGCCGTAGATGCGCCGTGCTTCCTCCGCGTTCCATTGGAGGAAGGCCGCGGCGGTGCGCACCTCACCGAGGCTCTCCGCGAGCGGCTTGCCGTTCTCGAGGGTCAGGATCCGCGCGAGGTCCTCCGCGCGCTCGAGCATCAGGTTGGTCGCCTTCGTCAGGAAGGCTGCGCGCTGCTCGGCAGGGAGGCGGCTCCACGCCGGGAAGGCGGCGTAGGCGGCGTCAATGGCTTGGGCCGTCTCAGCACGGCCGCCGTCGGCGCAGCGCGCAATGACCTCGCCAGTGGCGGGGTTGCGCACTGCGAAGGTCTTGCCGGAGTTGGACGGGTGCCAACCACCATCGATGTATAAACCGTGCTGCTCCACGTGGGACTCTACGCTCACGATGTCTTCCTCTCTCAGTGGGTGTCAGTCGCGTGGCTCATGATGCCCCGCTCTCCATCCGCTTACCGAGGCAAAAGCGACGAAGACCGGGCAGGGGTCGCCGACCGCTACACGATACCGTCCACCCACGTCCGGGCGCGTGTGCTCAGGACGCATTGCGAGAGGCGGGCACGGATGCCCGCGGGCCCTCACGTCCGTGGGCGTGTGCGGAGAATGCCCCGCGCGTTCGGAAGCGTCCCCCAGAGGCATACGGGGTGAATGGCGTTGCGGTCGGCGACGAATCAGTGGATCGGCTCACCCGAATAGAAAGGGGTTGCCTATTGGTATGGCTTAGCCTATCCTTCTGAAACCAATGGCACCCGATCAGCCGCGCGCGGACGAATTGGCAACGGTCTCACACGACGCCGAGCACATCATCGATCTCTTTCGCCGCGTGGGACGGGCGCTACGTGCCTCCGATTTCGATGCGCCGGGCGAATGGGCCGCGTCGCTGACAATGCCCCAACTACGGGTGCTCTACCTGCTGGGCCGTCAGGGATCGCTGCCGGTCGGAAGCGTCGCCGAAGCGATGCGCATCTCCCAACCAAGCGCCACCGAGACGATCGACCGACTTGTCCGAGCGGGCTACGTCTCGCGCACCTCCTGTACCGCCGACCGGCGCGTTGTCCGCACCGCACTCACGGATGCCGGACGCACCCTGATCGACCGCCCGTGGGACGCCCGTCGCGCCTTGCTCACCGAACGGTTCGCGGCTGCCAGTGAGGCCGACCGGGAGCGCGTCACCAGTGGGCTTGAGACGTTGTGTCGGCTTCTCGACGACCCCCATCGCTCCCCACCAGAGACCCCATCTGCCCCGGAGGACCGCGCATGACGACTCTTGGCCGCCTGCTTCGCTTCGTTCGTCCTTACTGGTGGGGATCGGCAACGACCGTTGTGCTGATCTTCGCGGTGACCTTCATCAAGCTGGCGCCGGCGTGGTTCACCAAGCTCATCATCGACGATGCGGTGCCGGCCCGTGACCTTGGCCTCGTCGGTCTCTTCTTGCTAGGCATGGTCGGGTCCGCGGCGCTGATGAACGTGCTCGGCGCGGTGCAGTTGTATCTGGAGCAATGGGTCGGGCAGCGCGTGATCTTTGACGTCCGGGGTGCGCTCTACGACCACCTCCAAAGCCAGTCGATGAGCTTCTACGACGCCAACCAGTCTGGCGAACTCATGAGCCGCGTGACGAACGACGTCGGTCAGGTGCAGTTCTTCCTGACGCAAGGCGTTTCGCGCCTCGCCACGACGGTGGTCTCGATCATCGCGAACCTGGCGATCATGTTCTATCTCGACTGGCAACTCACCCTGATCTCGCTCGTGGTCGTGCCGATGATCTGGTGGTTCCAGACGTACTCGACGCGCGTCTGGGGGCTCTTCCGCAAGCGCCAACAGCTCAGCGCGACGCTCAACGTGGTCATTCAGGAGAACGTGGCCGGCATCAAACTGGTCAAGGCGTATGGGCGTGAACCCCACGAGGCGGCGCGCTTCGGCGGGGTGAACCACGACATCCGGGAGGTCGCCCTGCAGTCGTGGCGCGTCTTTGGGGTGTCTGGACCGGGTCAGGAGTTTGCGACGTACCTGTCGGCGATCATCATCATCACGATCGGTGGCTACCGCGTGATGCACGGCGGATTGACCATCGGCGATCTCTCTGCCTTCTACGCGTACATCCTGACGATGTTCGCGCCGGTGCGCGGGTTGGTGTTCATCAACCAGATGGCGCTCAATGCGCTCGCCGCTGGCGAACGGATCTTCGAGATCTTGGACACGCCATTGGATGTGGTGGACCGACCGGGCGCGGTGCGGCTTGAGCGCCTGCACGGCGACGTGCGCCTTGAAGGGGTGAGTTTCGCGTACGGCAAGGGCGCACCGCTCCTGCGGGACATTGACATTGATGTGCCGGCCGGTCGCACCCTTGCGCTCGTTGGGCCGTCGGGCAGCGGGAAGACGACGCTCGTCAATCTCATCCCACGCTTCTACGACGCGACGTCCGGAACGGTCCAGATCGACGGGCACGACGTGCGTGATCTGCAAGTAGAACCGTTGCGGGCGCAGATCGGCATGGTGATGCAGGAGACGTTCCTGTTCAACGCGACGATCCGCGAGAACATTGCGTACGGGCGCGCCAACGCCTCCGACGACCAGATTGTTGCCGCCGCTCGCGCCGCGAACGCGCACCCGTTCATCAGCGAGATGCCAGACGGCTACGACACGGTGATCGGTGAGCGGGGGACACGCCTTTCCGGTGGGCAGCGCCAGCGCTTGTCGATCGCCCGGGCCATTCTGGTCGACCCGCGCATCCTGATCCTCGACGAGGCGACGAGTTCTGTCGACAACCAGACGGACTACCTCATCCGGCAGGCGCTTGACACCCTCATGGTCGGACGCACCACCATCGTGATTGCGCATCGTCTTTCAACGGTGCAGCGCGCCCATGAGATTGCCGTCATGGAGGGGGGGCGCATCACCGCGCGCGGGACGCACCAGCAGTTGTTGCGCACGAGTCCGCTGTACGCGCACCTCGCCGAGATCCAGCTCCAACAGCACGCCGACGCGATCGCGCCTCCGGCACATGCAACGGCAACCGAGGAAGTGGGGATGGGGCGTTCCCTGACGGCGCAGGAGGCACGGCGATGATGAGTGGTCGGCCGATGGGCCCGGGTGCGATGGCGCGTGGGCAACAGGCGTGGGGCATGCCCGGTCCAAAGGTCACGTTGCAGACGAGTCCGTGGGTGTTGTTGCGTCGGCTTGTGGCCATGATCCGCGACCACGATCGCGCGCTGATCATCACGTTTGCCTCGCTCGTCTCGATGTCCGCCCTGCAAATGACGATGCCGTGGGCGTTCAAGCATGTGATCGACGTCACGATCCCGGAACGGGACGTGACCGGCCTGATCGAGATCGGCGTCGCCCTTGTCGCCATGCAGGCCGTCCGGTACGGGCTTGGGTATCTCCAGAGGTACTACATCTCGTTCGCGTCGCAGCAACTCGTCTTCCGTATCGCGCGCGACCTGTTCGCACACATCCAAAAGTTGTCGCTTCGGTTCTACGAACGGAACCCCACCGGCGAGATCATCAGCCGCATCACCAATGACATTCAGGCGATGCAGCAGGCGATCAACGGTGGGACGATCATGGCCTTCGTCGGCTTGCTCAACATGGTGGCCTTCGGCGCCATCATGCTGGTCCTGCAGTGGAAGTTGGCACTGGTCGTTTTTGTGACGGTTCCCGTCTTGGTTGCGGCGAGCCAGTTCTCGGCGGCGAAGCTGCGTGACCGGTACCAGCGAGTCCAGGAGAAGGCGGCGGACGTCAACAACGTGCTGTCCGAGAACATCTCGGGCATGCGCGTGGCGAAGGCGTTTGCGCAGGAGGGGCGGCAGCGCCAGCGGTTTGGGTCGGAGAACCGCGGAAACCTCGACGCAAACATGTCCACCGCGAGTGTGCAGGCGGTTGCGACGCCCGCGATCCAGATGATTTCAGCTGGTGGCACGGCGCTGGTGCTTGGCCTCGGCACATGGTTTGTCCTTGACGGCGACATGACCGTCGGCGCCTTGGTGGCATTCAATAGTTACTTGATCCAGTTCTACCAACCGGTCGAGGACCTGATCCGGGTCAACAACACGTTGCAGCAGGCACTCGCCGCGGCGGAACGCATCTTCGAGTACATGGACGAGAAGCCGGATGTGGTTGAGGGGGCGTCGCCCATTTCGCTTGAGCGCATGCAGGGGGCGGTGCGCTTCGAAGGGGTCACGTTTGCGTACGAGCCGGGCAAGCCGGTCTTGATCGATGCGAACGTGGACGTGCAACCCGGCCAGGTCGTCGCGCTTGTAGGGCACACGGGGAGTGGGAAGACGACGTTTGTCAACCTGCTGCCCCGGTTCTACGATCCGGTGGCGGGGCGCATCGTGGTTGATGGGCACGATCTGCGCGACGTCAGTCTGGAGTCGCTCCGTGCGCAGATGGGGGTCGTGATTCAGGAGACCTTCTTGTTCGGCGCGACGATGCGGGACAACATTCGGTACGGGCGCCTCGATGCGACCGACGCAGAGGTCGAGGCCGCGGCGCGAGAAGCGTTCGCCGACGAGTTCATCCGGCAGCTACCGAAGGGGTATGACGCGTGGGGTGGCGACGGCGGCGCGCTGATCTCTCGCGGGCAACGCCAACGAATCAGCCTCGCACGTGCAATCCTGAAGGATCCGCGCATCCTCATCTTGGATGAGGCGACGTCGGATGTCGACACGGAGACGGAGGTGCTGATCCAGGCGGCGCTTGAGCGGGTGATGCGGGGTCGCACGACGTTCGTGATCGCGCACCGTCTCTCCACGGTGCGCCATGCGGACCAAATCTTGGTGCTTGACCATGGGCGGATCGTGGAACGCGGCACTCACGATGCGTTGCTTGGCGCCGGTGGGGCGTACGCGTCGCTCTATCAGGCGCAGTTCGCCGGGCAAGAGGCGGTTGCCGCGGGGTGACGCCCAGTCTGGAGAAAGGCCCCACCCGTCCTGTGCCCTCTCCCGGAGAAGCCCCCTCCCCAACTGCTCCCCCACTGCGGTGGGAGAAGGGCTAACGCCCGTGCCGCGCGGGGCGCCTCCACGGGAGCGAAGCACGGACGAATGGGCACAGACGTCAGACCCACGGTGCCCCAGTTTCTTCCGACGCCGCGCATCATTGCGGTGTGGCAGTCGCCGGGGAATAGGCGACGTGCCAAGTAGGGGAGCGCAATGCCAAGTATTTCCGTCGTCAGTCCCGAGTCCGTCGGGATGAGCAGTGACCGTCTCGCGCGCATCCGGCCCGCGATGCAGACGTATGTTGACCATCACGGGTACGCGGGCATCAGCACCGTGGTGGCTCGTCGGGGGCATGTCGTCCATGTTGACCACGTCGGGTGGCAGGACCGCGAGGCCGGTATCCCGATGGCGCCCGACACCATCTTCCGCATGTACTCAATGACCAAGCCGGTGATCTGCACGGCATTGATGACACTCTTTGAGGAGGGGAGATTTCAGCTGATCGACCCGGTGGCCAAGTTCATCCCGGCCTTCGGGGCGACCAAGGTCATGGCCCCGGACGGGACACTCGTCGACCAGAACCCGCTGCGTCCCATGCAGGTGCGTGACCTGATGTCGCACACCAGCGGGTTGACCTACGACTTCCTCGAGGACTTTGCCGTTGGTGGCCTCTACCGCGATGCGCGGCTGATGAACGACCCAACGCGCAGCCTTGAGGCAGTCGTGGGCGAACTTGCGACGCTGCCGTTGGCGTTTCAGCCGGGGACCATGTGGCACTACAGCCTTGGAATTGACGTCGCGGCGCGCCTGATCGAGGTGATCTCTGGCATGTCGCTGGGCACGTTCCTGCACGAGCGCCTGTTCGCGCCCCTAGGGATGGTCGACACGGCCTTCGGGGTGCCCGAGTCGGCGCGCCATCGACTCTCGGCGATGTATGGCCTGCCCGATCTCTTCGCGCCCGGCATGACGTTTGGGGCGCTGTTCGGGCACTTCATGGGCGGGAACGTCGGCCGTCGCCACGTCGAAGACACGTACCCGGTCGACGCACCGGAGGTGTTCCAACGCGGCGGTATTGGGCTCTACTCGACCGCCGCCGACTACTTGCGCTTCGCGATGATGCTTCTCCACGGTCGCACCGCTGAGGGGCGTCGCATCCTCGGGCGCAAGACGCTCGAACTGATGCACTCGAACCACCTGCCGCCGGCACTCCTGCCGTACACCCTTGGCGGCGCACCGAACCCGGGCTACGGCTTCGGGCTCGGGTCGCGATGGACGTCGCCGCGACCGCCGAGGCGGGCTCGATCGGCGAGTTCGGATGGGCCGGCGCCGCGAAGACCTACTACTGGGTCGACCCCCGTGAGGAGCTGGTCGGACTGTTCCTCTCGCAGTTCATGGTTGCGTTCGACAACCCGCAGAGCATCATGCGCGCGGTGACGTACCAGGCTATCGAGGACTAGCTGCCAACACGCCGCATCTGCCCTTCCCGGCCCGATGCGGCCCTCCGCCCCGAGTGTGGCCGCCCCCCTTTCGCCCCCGGGTGAACGAGGACAACCCCCTTAGGCCCCGGGGGAACGGGCCTAACCCCCCTAGCCCCCTTTCCCTTCGAGGGCATGGGCGGTTTCCCAAAACTGTCCAGAGGCGGCACGGACAGAGGGAACTGCGGCATCACCTGGGGAGAAAGGGTGGCCGGGCCCGGGGTCCTCGTCCGACCAGTAGCCAGGCCCGGCCGTGAACGATCATGCCACGCCGTGGTACACGTGTCACATCTGTCGCACCGATGTCCGTTGCGGACCCCGGTGACACCATCCCGCTCCTCACGTCGATGCACGACTGGGTTGCCACGCTCCTCGCCGGGCGCAACGAACCCGTCACGCTCGTCAAACGCATCGCGTTCCTCCTCGCCGGGCTCGTGCGCGCCGACAACGGCATCCCCCACCACATCGCCCGGTCTGCCCACGCCCTGCTGCGCAACCAACCCGGCGCACCACGCCCCCGGGTCGCCAGCGTTGACCGGCGTGTCGCGCGCACCCTCGACGACGCACGCCTTGACCCCGACCGCCTCCTCCGTCTCGTGGCACCGCGCGCGATTCATGCCCTCCTTGCTGACCGCGTCGCCACCCATGAGGCGCATGCCCGCGAGCATGGCATCCCCGCCACGAGGAAGACTGCCAGCGCCGCCGGCGCCGGTGCGGACCGTCGACGCACCCGCCGACACCTCCGCGATGGCCATGACGGGCCACACGGTCGTTGGCGGGCGGTCCGGGTCATCCTCGACGAGACCTCCATCGACAACCGCCTGCACGCCATCGTCGCAGGCATTGCTTGGCAGGGCCTCGTCATCCCCGTCGCCGTGCGCACGTGGCGACAAAACGTCCCCTTGGCTGAGGGGGCATGGCGTGGTGCCATCGCCGATGTCCTGCGAGAGGTGCACGCCGCCCTTCCATCCACGCTCTGCCCGCACGTCACCGTCGTCGCCGACCGTGCGTACGGGAGCGCTTTCGTCTTCGACTATGTCAAGGGATTTGGCTGGTCGTTCGTCGTGCGCTTGCAGAGCCAAACACGAGTGATGCTCCCCGACTCCACCGTCGTCCGCGTGCGCGACCTCGTTCGCAAACCGGGCGACCGGTGGCACGCGCCCGGCGCGCCGTGGGATGTGGCCACCACCACCACGGACACGGACGGCGTGCCACTCGTCGCCACCTTCAAGACCCATGGGTGGCGCCCGACGCACGTCGTTGCGACATGGCCACGCGATCAGGAGGAGCCACTGCTCTTACTGACCAGCGACCGCCCCGACGCCGAGGCACTCGACACCTATGCCCGTCGGTGGGGCATCGAGCGCACCTTTCTGGCATGGAAGTCCAGAAGCTGGGGGGTCGAACGGACCGGCGTGACGTGTGCGGCGCGCTTGGGGCGCCTCCTGACGCTCCACGTCATTGCGACCTGGTGGGTCCTTGCCACCGCCGCGGCGGCCACGCCGGCCATCCTCGAGCGCATTGCCGGGCGACGACGGCGCCGTCCCACGGCCGAGGGGTCACCTGGAGCCACTCCCCGCCGCCCATGGCGACCCCGCGAGGCGATGGATGGCCTCGTCCGGATCGGTCGCATGATCCTCAAGGCCGCCGACGCCCGCACCTCCACCCCGCCACGGCGCTGGGCACTCGCCGACTGGGACGCGCCGTGCTGGTCCGATCAGTGCCTGGCCGCTGTCGCCTCCCCACCCTGATCTGGACAGCGCTGCATCGCCGCCCATGCCCTGCGAGGGAAGGGGGGAATCCGCGTCGGCGCGATTACTGCGATCGAAGCCACGTCCCGGCGCAGATCTCTCCTGCCACGCGAATCGCCTC
>CAILQO010000460.1 GCA_903836285.1 uncultured Chloroflexota bacterium | reverse complement strand
CGTCCTCGCCGCCGTGGCGCAGGTGACGGGCGACGCGCCCGCCTCGGTCCCGGCGAAGCGGCCATCCGCCCCCAAAACTTCGGCGGTGGCGGGAGGGGAGGTTGGCATCCCGCCCCACATCGCCGCGTTGGTCCGGGAGGCGCAGGCGCATCGGCACGATCACGGTCACGACGACGATCATGGCCACGCCGCCGCGCGCAATGGGGGCGCGTAGGCGCGATGGTCCGACGCGCTCTCGCGCACGACTACCTGTACGTCCACGGCGGCGCCGAACGGACCCTCGCCGAGGCGCACGCCATCTGGCCCGACGCGCCGGTCCACACCCTCTTCTACCTGCGCGACCGGCTGCCCGCCGACCCGTTCGCACGCATGGATCTTCGCACCACGTGGGTCGATCGCCTGCCTGCACGGTCGAGGCTTGCCCGACTGTACGGGCTTTTGCAGCCACTGGCCTTCGCGACGGTGCGTACTCACGCCGACGAGGTGGTGTCGTTCGCGAGTTTTGGCGCCAAGGCGATCGACCCTGTGCCCGGCGGGAAGCACCTGTGCTATTGCTTTACGCCGCCACGCTTTTTGTGGGGCCTCGATCGCGGGACAGATCTGCGCGGGCGTGCGGCGCCGGTGCGGGCCGCCGACGCCGTGGTGCGCGCGTGGTTGCGACGGTGGGACCGCGCCGCCGCCGGGCGGGTCACCCACTTCATCGCGCAGTCGCGGGCCGTCGACGACCGCATCGCACGCATCTACGGCCGCCGCGCCGGGGCGATTGTCTATCCGCCGGTGGTGGTCGACCGCTTCCGCGACCGACAGGGCGTGGCGGGGGCGGCGTATCTCGCGGTGGCGCGCCTTGAAGCGTTCAAGCGGATCGACCTCGCGATCGAGGCGTGCCGACGCCTCGGTGTGCCGCTGCGGATCGCGGGGGCAGGGGTTGACGAAACGCGGTTGCGTGCCCTCGCCGCGGGCGACCCGTTGATCACCTTCCTCGGTGCGATTCCCGACGACGCGGTGGTGCGCGAGATGGCAACGTGTCGGGCGTTCCTGCACCCGGCCGACGAGGATTTTGGCATCGCCGCGGTCGAGGCGCAGGCGGCCGGGCGCCCGGTGATCGCCTACGCGGGCGGCGGTGCCCTTGAGACGGTCATTGAAGGGGTGACGGGCACCTTCTTTCGGGAACCGACGGCCGAGTCGTTAGCCGTGGCCCTCTCGGGCTTTGATCCCGGTCGTTACCACCCAGACGATGCGCGGGCCAACGCGGCGCGCTTCGCCCCGGACCGCTTCCGAGCCGCGTTGGGCGCGGCGGTCGCCGACTTGGGTGCTCGCCCGCGCGAGATCGGCCCCGACCTCACGGTGCCATGACGGTACCCGGCGCCCTCGCGTACCTCCCCGCCGAGGTCGACACGCCGGATGGGCACCTCGACGACCGCTACGGCGCGTTCCTCGAGGCCGCGGTGATGGCGGCGCCCCTGCCGGACTTCGGCGTGCGCGGCGAACCCTACCCGGCCCTCGGTGCGCTCGTTCTCGATGCGGGTGCCGCGCGATCACTGGTGCGTGCGACCGAACGCCTCGCGCACGTGTTCGCCCGCGCCACCGACGCCGCCGTGTCGGAACCTGGAGCCTTGGAACGCTTCGGGTTCCCGTCGTCTTTCATTGATATGGCGCGACGCGAGGCGCCCGGCGTGCTGCCTGTCCTCGGGCGGTTCGACTTCGTGCGCGACCCGAAGCCGTGGCCCGGTGGCGACGACTCAACGGGTGCGTGGCGCGCGATCGAGTTCAATGCCGATACGCCATCGGGCCTGCGTGAGATGGTGTCGCTGGAACCGCTGGTGCGGCGCCACTTGCCACAGACGTTGGCGGGGCATCTGCCGATGGCGACCGGGGTTGCGCGACGCATTGGGAGTGCGATGGCGAAGGCGGTCGCGGCGCCGTTGCCCGGTGGGCGCGCCATCGCGACGGTGGGGGTTGTCACCGACCCGGCCTACCTTGAGGATGCGTGCCAGGCGATTGCGTTCGCCCGGGCGATTGGCCCGACCCTTGCGCGGCGAGGGGTGCATGTGACGTTCGGGGCGGTTGCCAACCTGCATCGTCGCGGCCATCGGGCGTGGTTGCGCGACGTGCCGATCGACGCCCTGTACCGCCACGCGGCGATTGAGGCGTGGCCCGGCACGGCGGCGTGGGACGCGATGGCGGTGGCGACCGACGCCGGCGAGTTGCGGTTGGTGAACGGCCTTCGCGGGGTCGTCGCGCAGAACAAGGGCTTGATGGCGTGGATCTGGGGCCGACGCGACGATCCGTCGACGTTCGACGCCGATGCACGCGCGGCGATCCGGACGTACCTGCCGCCGACAACCTGGGTGGAGGCGATCCCGCCGGTGCCGGTGCGGCCGGGGTTAGTCGTGAAGCAGGCGTTTGGGCGCGAGGGCGCCGAGGTGGCGATGGGTGCCGACCTGGACGAGGCCGGGTGGGGCTCATGTGTGCGGTGGGGGAGTTACGTGGCGCAGGCGCGCGTGCCGTCGATGCCGTCGGTCGCCGCGCTGCCGACGTCGCGTGGGCATGTGGTGACCGAGGCGTGGCCGGTGGTGGGTGGGATGGTGTCCGGCGGGCGATGGGCGGGGGCGTACGCGCGCCTTGGCGGCCGGGTGACACGGCACGATGCCCGGTGGTGCGCGGTGCTGTCGCCGGACCGGGCGACGCGGTCGGCGCACGCACCCATTCGTACCGGCGCGTGACACTCCCCGTCGATCCGGCGCCGTGCAATGTGCCTGTAACCGGAGATTGCGTCCTAGCGCCCCAAACGGGCATGGGCAACCCTACGCTCTGGTCATCCGGGGAAGCGCAGTCGCGGAAGCGATCACCAAGCGAGTTTCTCGGGTGGAATTCCTGTTCGCATGGTACGCATGTGTGACAGGGCACTGGAGGAGAACATCATGGTCATTGCTCGTCGTGGGTTTGTCACTCGACTCGCCGCCGTTGCTGGCGCCTTGGCCGTTGCGCCGGTCGCCGTTGCCTCCGCCGATAACTGCGGGGAGGAAATGACCGCCTACGCCCCTGCGCGCCAGAACATCGTTGAGACGGCAGTGCAGGCCGGAAGCTTCAACACCCTCGTTGCCGCCGTGAAGGAAGCCGGTCTTGTCGACGCGCTGTCCGGTGATGGCCCGCTGACGGTCTTCGCGCCAACGGATGAGGCGTTCGCCAAGCTCGGCGAGGACACGATAAAGACCGTGCTTGCCGACAAGGAACTGCTCACCAAGATCCTGACCTACCACGTCGTGAGTGGGCGCGTCACGTCGGGTGACGTCGTGAAGTTGCAGACCGCGCCAACGTTGCAAGGGCAGGACGTTCGGATCAGCACGATGGGTGGGGTTCGCATCAACGACTCGATGGTTGTGACCGCCGACATCGAGACATCCAACGGCATCATCCACGTTATCGACGCGGTGCTCCTGCCGGCGTAGCCTCTGGAACGTGCGGCGCTCCTGAGCGCCTGTCCGTCCGCGCCACATGTCATTCATGGGCCACCCTGCCTCCCGGTTCGCCGGTCGGCTGGGGTGGCCCAATTGCTTCTGCCCGTGGCATTAACGCAACCGTTACGTTACAATGCGGCGAGCAAGGTGGTGCCGCAGAGATGATCCACGACGGAGTGGATTTGCGCGCGCCCGGAAGCGCCCTCGCTGCCGGGATGAGGCGGATTGGCAAGAAGCGGAGGCGCGATGAGCGGCCGCGTGGGCTCGCGCACGTCCTCGTCATCGACGGCGACGAAATCTCCCGGCGCGCGATCGGTGCCTCCCTGAAGGATGCCGGCTACGACGTGCAGTCGTTGGTCACGGGGCACGATGGTATTGCCGCCGCCCGGTCCAAGTCACCGGACCTGATCATCCTTGATGTCCAGTTGCCGGGAGGCATGGACGGCTTCGAGACCTGCCGTCTGCTGCGCCGGTACGTGTCGTGCCCGATCGTCATCGCAAGTGCCCGGAGCGCCGAGATCGATCGCGTGGTCGGACTTGAGGTCGGTGCTGACGACTACGTCATCAAGCCATTCGGCATGCGGGAAATGCTCGCCAGGGTAGCGGCGCACCTGAGGCGGGCCGCCATGCCGGCGGTCGAGCGTGAGCGCGCGAAGTCGGAGGCCGTGCAGTCCGACCTACCCCCCGCCGGGGGCGACACGGCGGCCCTACCCGACGGGGAGGTCCTGCATTTCGATGGGATCGCCATCGACGGTGGTCGGCGCGAGGTGCGGATCGGTGACCGGAGGATCGGCCTCAAGCGTCGCGAGTTCGACCTGCTGACCTACCTGGCACGCAACCACGGGATCGTGTTGACGCGTGCCCAGATCCTGCAGGAGGTCTGGCAGGACGACCGCCCGGATGGCGACACGCGGACGGTGGACGTCCATGTGTCGCGCGTGCGCGAACGGGTTGAGGCTGACCCTGCGCGTCCGCGATTCGTCCATACGGTTCGTGGCATGGGGTACATGTTCCGTGACGGGGACGATCACTCATGCGATGGCGTCGAAGTAGCGTGAGCCATCGGCGAACCAACGCCCTGACGCCGTGTTACGGCGCACTTGCGCACCGATTGGCGTTGGCGAACGTGTCCCGAAGGGCAAATGTCACCATAATCTGATTAATCGTCCTGACATGTTCAGTTGGCATCGTATGTTCGGAGGTGGGCCGAACGATGGACGATGCCCTCGTTCCCGAGGGTTCCGAGACGGCTAACCCCGGCGCGGTGTCCCTTGCGGAATCGGCGATCGACCTGCGTCGCTCTCGCCGGTCTCGCGGTCCCCATGTGTTGCTGATCGACAGCGATGAGGCGACGCGCAAGTCCATCGCCGGGTCGATGCGCCATGCCGGCTACGAGGTGCGCACGGCACAGACCGGCGCGGAGGCACTGGACTCCGCGGTGACCCATCGCCCGGACCTGGTGATCTTGGAGGCGAACCTTCCCGGGCGCCTTGACGGGTTCGAGACGTGTCGGCTACTTCGCCTGCAGGTCGAGTGCCCGGTGATCTTCGTCAGCGGGCGGACTGCCGAGATCGATCGCGTTGTCGGCCTAGAGGTTGGTGCCGATGACTACGTGACCAAGCCGTTCGGCATGCGCGAGTTGCTGGCGAGGGTTGCGGCCCACCTCCGGCGCGCTTCGATGCCGACGGTCGAGACGTTTGATGGCGCACCGGAACGGTCCGAGGGGGAGTGGACCGACACCTCCGGGCGCGCGCCGGCGGAGGCGGCACACGAGGAGCAGGTGGGGGTACGCCGGAAGAAGGGCGATCGGGACCCGGACATCCTCGTGTTCGACGGGGTGACGATTGACGCGGTGCGGCGCGAGGTGCGCACCGGTTCCAAGCGGATCGCACTCAAGCGGCGCGAGTTCGACCTCCTCATGTACCTCGCACGCAATCACGGGATCGTGCTGACGCGGTCGCAGATCCTGCGGGCTGTCTGGCCGGAGGAGTTCCTCG
>CAILQO010000459.1 GCA_903836285.1 uncultured Chloroflexota bacterium | reverse complement strand
TACCGGCTCGGAGGGCGCAACATCAGCGAGGTCCTGGCGATGTCGGTGACCGAGGCCACGACGTTCTTTGGCGTCGGCGAGGCACGCACCCCGGCGGCGCACGCCATCCTGCGCAACCTCGACGACGTTGGCCTCGGCTACATCAGCCTGGGGCAACCGCTCACGACCCTCTCCGGCGGCGAACGCCAACGCCTGAAGCTGGCCATGCACATGTCTGAAAAGGTGGCACCTACGTCCTCGATGAACCGACCGCAGGCCTCCACCTCGCCGACGTCGAACACTTGCTTGGCCTACTCGACCGAATCGTCGATTCCGGCAAGTCGGTAATCGTCATCGAACACCACCAAGCGGTGATGGCCCACGCCGACTGGATCATCGACCTCGGGCCCGGCGCCGGCCACGATGGGGGCCGGGTCGTCTTCGAAGGCACGCCCGCGGCCCTCGTCGCCGCCCGCGCGACGCTCACCGGCCAGCACCTTGCCACCTACGTCGGCGCCGCCTGACCGCCCCGCCGGGCCGCCGCGGCATCGGCGGCCCGGTAACCCCGTCTAGAGGTAACGCCTCGCCTGGATGCGCAACGTGCGGCGTCACCCAACCACGTCGGGCACGATCCCATCTGGGCCATCGGCGACAACGACGACGACCCGGTCGATGGTGCCGGTAAAAGCGAACGGCGCCGCATATCGGTCGCTGACCGTCGACCCCTCGTCGCGCCCGCAATGCACGCCCGCCTGGGCCACCGCGTACGGCCACGTGTCGGGCAAGTCGACCGTCGCCACCGACGCACCGTCCACCACCAGCGTCCCCGTCCCTTGGCGGGCGCCGGTCCGTACGAAACGCCACGCGAGCGAACGTCGACCGGCCCCGACCGGTGCCTCGCCAATCGCCCGATAGCGCACCTCGCCGAAGTTGTACTCGTACGCGAGGCGCCCATCCTCCATGTACAAGACGTACCCGCCGAACCGGCTCCCAGCCGACAGGATCACGCCCGACGCGCCGCCCTCGGGCACGTCGACCGTCGCGAAGATCGCGTGTGACCGGTCGGCGATGGGCGGCGCCGCGTGCCGTTCCACGCGGGCCATCGACGGGTGGTAGGTGAAGCGCAACCGCCCACCGGGTCGACGCGGGTTCCGCAGGAACGAAAAGTCGCGGTCGTCCATCGGCAGGACGTCGTAGCGACCCGCCTCGGCCCACCATCGTTCGACCAAGTCGCGCAACCGGGCAGGGTGCACCGCCGCGAGGTCGTTCGCCTCGGTCGGGTCGGCATCGAGGTCGTACAGCTCCCACACGTCGTCGGCGAACGGCGACCCCGTCTCGTGGCGCGCCACCACCTTCCACCCGCCGTCCCAGAGGGCGCGGTTGCCAAGCATCTCGAAGTACTGCGGGCCGCGCCGGGTCGCCCCCGAGGCGTCATCGAAGGTGTACGCCAAGCTTGCGCCATGCACCGGCATCTGGGGCACGCCCTCGACGGTCGCTGGCGCCGCGATCCCAAGTTCCTCAAGGATGGTCGGCACGATGTCGGTGACGTGGTGAAACTGATGCCGGATTTCGCCACGGGCAGCGATGCGCCGGGGCCAGTGCATCACCAGTGGCGCGCGCACCCCGCCGCCGTGGGCGTGCCGCTTGTACAACCGGAACGGCGTATTGCCCGCCTGCGCCCACCCCGTCGGGTAGTGGGGGTTGGTCGTGTCGTCGCCAAGCCGGTTGATGGCCTCCAGCCCTACCTCGATCGGTTCCGGGATTTGCGCGGTGAACGCCTTCGCGACGTTCACGCACCCAAGCCGGTCGCCTTCATTGCTTGCTCCATTGTCTGACAACAGTACGACAAGCGTGTCGTCAAACATGTCATGACTTCGTAGCCAACCAACGAGTCGCCCGACCTGCGCGTCGGCGTGTTCGAGGAAGCCGGCGTACACCTCCATGTGGCGCGCGGCGAGGCGTCGTTCGTCCGGCGTCAGGTCGTCCCATGCCGGGGCGTCGTCGTTGCGCGGCGGCAAGGTCGTCCCGGGAGGCACGATGCCCATCGCCACCTGGCGCGCCAACACTTCCTCGCGTGCGACGTCCCACCCACGGTCGTACCGCCCACGATGGCGCTCGATGTACTCCCGTGGCGCCTGATGCGGCCAGTGCGCCGCGCCAAGGGCGAGATACAGAAAGAACGGCTTCCCCGGCGACGCCGCTTGTTGATCGCGCAGGTTCGCAATAGCACGATCCACCAAGTCCTCACTCAGGTGATACCCCGGCCGCGACGGGATGGGGACGGAGTGGTTGTCCTCGAAGAGCTCCGGGTGCCACTGGTCGGCAAAGCCCGAGGGGAAGCCGTACCACCGGTCGAAGCCCCGTTGCAGCGGCCACGCGTCGAACGGCCCGGCGGCCGTCGCCTCCCGGAGGGGCATTAGGTGCCACTTGCCCAACGCAACGCTGTTGTAGCCGTGCGGGCGCAACATCTCGGCGAGGGTCGCCGCGCGCCGGCTCAACCTCCCCGTGTAGCCCGGCGCCGTTGTCGCAAACTCCGCGACCGCCCCCAACCCGACGGCGTGGTGGTTCCGCCCGGTCAACAGCGATGCCCGCGTCGGCGAACACATCGGCGACACGTGGAAGTTCGCGTAGCGCAAGCCACCGGCGGCAAGGGCGTCGAAGGTCGGCGTCGGGATGTCTGACCCGTAGCACCCGAACTGTGCGAAACCGACGTCGTCGAGGACCACAAACACCACGTTCGGGCGACGCGCCCCACCGGTCGTACCGGCCATTCCCCCTGCCGAACCCATCCGACTCCCCCGGTCGCCCATGCACGGGCGCGGCGGGAAGCATATGGCCCGGACACCAACTACGGTCGGCTTCCCGTAGCCGTTTCGGCTACGCTCCCACCGGAGGCATCACCGACGATGGCCGGTACCGACGACGCCCTTTCACCCCTCCTCCGCGCCGTCGATGGCGCCCGCGACGAGGCCTCCAACCTCCTCGCCGACCTCGTCCGCTTTCCGACCGTCAACTTCGGCGACGGCCACGCGGGGCATGGCGGCGTGCCGAACGGCAACGAGACGCCCTGCGCCGAGTTCCTGCGCGACTGGCTACGCCACGAGGGTCTGGCGGCCGATGTCCACGAGTCCGCACCGACCCGTGGCAGCGTCATCGCCCGGTTGCCGGGCAACGGCCGTGCGCCGACGGCACCTCCCTCGAACCCAAGCCTCCTCCTGATGTCGCACCTCGATGTCGTCCCCGTCGAAGACCCAGAGGCGTGGCCGCACCCCCCATTCGCCGGAACGATCGCCGACGACACCGTCTTCGGGCGGGGCAGCCGCGACGCCAAGGCCCTCGCGGCTGCCAGTGCGATGGCCGCCGCGATCATCCGTCGGGCGGGGGTGGCGTTGGGTGGCGACCTCGTCATCCTCGCCGCCGCCGACGAGGAGTCGGGTGGTCGCTTCGGTGCCGGATGGGTCACCGCCCAACCCGACCTCGCGGTGCAGGTCCGTGCCACGGCGGCCTTGAACGAGGGGGGAGGTGCCTCCGTGCGCCTGCCGGGCAATACCGTCGCCTACACGTGGGCGACCGGCGAGAAGGGCCGGTACGAGGCGCGCATCATCATTTCCGGCAGCAGCGGCCATGCGTCGGCCCCGTGGCGCGCACAGAACGCCCTCGAACGCGCCGCCGAGGTCATCGCCCGTCTGCGCGACGCCGTGCCGGCCATCGACACCAGCCACCCAACGTTCCGCGCCATCGCCGACGCCTACGGCCTCCCCGCGGTGACCGCCGCCAACCTTGAGGCCACGATCACCCGCCTCGGCGACGCCGGACGTACCGCTGCCGGCCTGATGCGCGGGGCATCCCGGTGCACCGTCGTGCCCACGATGATCCACGCCGGCATCAAGTCCAACTCCATCCCCAGTGGTTGCACGATCACGTGCGACGTCCGCACCTTGCCCGGGTACGACACCGCCGCGGTCACCCGCCACCTTGAGGAGATGCTTGCCGACCTGCCGTGGGTGCGCATTGAGGTCGACGAGACGGCCATCAGCAACGACTCGCCGTGGGACCACCCGTTGCGCGACGCCGCCGCGGTCGCCATCCGGCGGTCGTCTGGGCGCGACGACGCCACCCTGATGCCCGCCCTCTGCGCCGGCTTCACCGACTCGCGGTTTGCGCGCGCCATCGGCGTCCCGACCTACGACTGCGCCCCCGGCGACTGGCGTGACACCTCGCCCGACACGGGCGTGCACGGCACAAACGAACGCATCCCCATCGACAGCCTCGTGGCGATGACCCGCTTCTACGTCGCCACCGCCGTGACCTACCTTGGGGTGGTCGGCGGTTCCTCGAAGTCGTCGTAGAACGCCCAGGGGATCGCAAGGCCGGGCCCGCCCTCGTCGTCTTCGGGGACGGGCACCCGTGCAACCGCGATCGCAACGACGACCAAGATGATCGCCATCGCCATGCTATCTGGGCGCGGCGCGTACAGCAGGGTGTTGATGCGTTCGAAGACGCCGTCAACGAGGAACGCGTAGGCCAGGGCGTTCGCGATGCCGTGGGCCACGACCGCCGGCCAGACGCTTCGAGTGCGCAGGCGCGTCTCGCCAAGGATCACGGCCATCGCCAAGACGCCGATCAGGAAGAGCGGCGCGAATAGCCATCCCGACACTTGCGAGTAGCCCGGCGTCCCGAGGATGTACGGGATATGCCAGGCCGCCCAGATGAGGCCGACGATGAGGTGGTTCGTCATGCGTGGCACGCCGTTCGCGGCGAGGGCCGGCGTGAGGTAGCCGCGCCACCCGAACTCTTCGCACGCCGCGAAGATCATCCGGGGCAAGAGGTTGCCTAGGGCAGCCCACGCGATCACCTCGGCGGTGCCCTTGGGGCCGAGTTCGACACCACCGGTGGCGATGCCCGTGCCGACGGCGATGGCCATGGCGGCGGGGAAGAGCAAGATGGCCAGCAAGTTCCAACCGATGGGCCCGTGGATGCCGACGCCGAGGCCGCGCAGGCCGTCGCCGCCGAGGGCGCGCACGATGACGGCAGCGATCAGTGGTGACAGGATGAAGATGAGGCCCCCCGCGGCGTAGCCGGCGACGAGGGCGCCACCGCCGGTGATGGCGAGGCCGAACGCGATCCCGACGAAGCGCCAACCGTTCGCGAACCGCATCGGGTGCCTCCCGCCGTGCCGCCCCGACGAACCGGCACCGGCACATCATCGCCGGTCGGCGAGGTCACGTGCCACGGTGGTGGGGAGGGAGCGACGCAGGTGCTCGGGGTCAGAAACTCACGAGCAGCTCGTTAGCGTCGGCCGTCACTGAACTGATGCCCGCGTCGGAGACCATAAGTGCAGTGGGTTCGCCCCCGCGGACCATCCCCACGTCGATGTGGAAGATGCGGGCGCCAAACGTCCTGATGCGCCTGTTTCCAGTCGTGGTGTGCCCAGCGACGATGTAATCGACGCCGCACGCGTCGCAGATTTCCTGTGCCCGCACTGCCTCTTCCCGAGAATTCATCCCTGCAAAATCGCTTTCGGAGCCGTCAAGACCGGTGTAATTGCGGCCCCATAGGAGTTCCCGGCCGGGTAAATCCGTGTCGTACTTGGTTACCCAATCTCTGGTGTCAGACTCACCTGCGATGTGGGCCATGAACTTTTGGCGCAGCCGCTCGAGGGTCCGCCGATTCCGAAGGTTTTCGGACGTCCGACTGT
>CAILQO010000458.1 GCA_903836285.1 uncultured Chloroflexota bacterium | reverse complement strand
TCTCCGTCAACCACGAAGCCCTTGAACCGAGTCTCCGAACTTGTCGGCGTGGCTGTCGAGTTGGTCGTCGAGCAAGCGGTCGTTGTGTTCGCCGTGGGAGCAGGTGAGTTATTGCTCGACGACTGCGCCGGCGGAGGTGTCGCCGCCACGGGAGTGGGTGCACGTGTCGCGACCGGCGGCACAGTCGGTGGTGGTGGCGGCGGCGTAGCCACTGGCGGCGGCACGGGCGTGGCGCCCATGGGACGCAACACGACCGGGCGGCCTTGCGCGGCGTCCACCAAGTCGCGCACGGCGACTGGCGGCGTCGCCACGACCGGCGGCCCATCCTTCGCCGTCAACTCGGCAACCTTCTGGAACAGCTTCCCAATCTCGGCGACCGGCACGGGCGGCAGCGGCGGACGGTCGTTCCCACTCGGCAGCGAGACGGTGGCGTCGCCGACCGTCCTTGTATCGCGCGTCGTTGGCGGGGGCGGCGGCGGGGGCGGCGGCGGCACGACGGTCACCTCGCCGTCCTTCACCCGCTGGGTCTGCCCGCCGGCGATCACGTCGAAGCTGCCGGTGTTGCTCTTGAAAACCTGCACCTGCTCCTTCGTGACGGTCACCTCGAGTTCGGTGCCGCGGACCACCGCGACGGCCGATTGCGTCGACACCTGCACGCGCGACGCCGGGTTGAAGAGGCTTGCCACCTTCGCGACGGTCGAGCCGACCGCCTGACCGAAGCTGACGGTCGAGGCACCGGAGACGCGTTGCGTCATCTCCTGCACCATCACCTCGCTGTCGGGCGCGATATCAACCTCGGTGCCTTGGAAGAAGGTGAGCTTCGCGGCGCCACCAGTGCCGGTGAACACGCGGTCGCCAACGACCACGGTGGTGCCGGACGACGCGGAATCCCGGTTACCGGAGGCGCGTTGCACCTCGACCGGCGCGGTCAACACGGTGAGTGTGGCCTGCGAGTTCAGGGTCGCCTGCGCATCGACTGGGTCCGGTCGCACCGCCGGCATGAGGAGCGCCGCCAATGCAGCCACGAAGAATGCAAGCAACGGTAACGGGCGACGACGCGCCCGGCTTGGGAGTGGGCGTCGACGATTCATCGCGCCACCTCCGCAAGGTCCATTCGCACGAGACCCTGCGCCCGTGCGGTCACCGGCACCATCTCCCGATCTTCCAGGATCGCCAGGAGATCAAGGTCGCTCCCCGGTTCCACGGACGCGACCATGTAGCTCGACGCGGTAACCAGATGCCCGGCAAGGTCTTGGATCGTGTAACCATCCTTGCTTCGGGCGACCTCGCGGCCAACGTCGCGAATGAATCCGGCCGACAGCATCGCAAAGGTCGTTGGTATCTGCACGGCTTGCGCACTCTTGGCGTACGCCTCGTCGGTTGCCGTGGCGTAAATGAACTGGGTCTGCGTCAAGGTCGCCCACGTATACGGCAGGAAACCGGTGCCGTCGCCGGGGTCCTCAATGCGCCCATCACCATTGTGGTCAGCGTAGAACTGGCCCCGCCGCCCTTCGACAAGGTTCACGAGTTGCTCGGCCTTGCGCCGGGCGGTGTCCCAGTCCCCGTGCACCGCCGCCTCGCGCAGCACCCACGCGACATCGCGCGCAACCTGTGCCTGACGCCTCAAGCCGGGAACCGTCGCCACGCCATAGCGGGAGTCTGGCCAACGACTGAGCATGCGCCGCACTTGCGCAACGGCGGCCGGGTCAATCCGACCGTTCCGCACCGTGGACCCACCCGGCTTCGTGCCGGCGGCACCAGATTCCAGCGAAATGGTGACCTGCGAGTACTGCGAAAGAAGGTTCTCGCCTGCCGGTTGGTCCCACGTGAACGCTACGGCGCCACCAGCGTTGGGGATGACGTCGCCAAGGTAACGCCCCGCACCACCGTCATCGGCGACAAGCCAGACGCGATACACCTGCCCTAGTCCCGCAGGCTTCAGCCCCGTCGCCTTGACCACCACGCGGTCGAGGGAGGCCACGTTGTCGACAAGAGTTGCCTCGCCGGCAATCGCACCCGCCGCCTCACTCTGCGGAGAACGTGCGGCCGTCAACGCAAACGCGGCGATGACCACAACGGCAAACGCCGAAAGCCCCCAACCGCCCCACCACCCCCAACGACCCGTCAACCTCGAAACG
>CAILQO010000457.1 GCA_903836285.1 uncultured Chloroflexota bacterium | reverse complement strand
TGGAAGCCACCACCGGCGGCGAGTAGGGCGTCGCGCGCGCTGTTCTCGGCGCGGGCCTCGTCGGCAAGCTTTGGCCGGACGGCGGGCAGCGCCGCGCCGCTCGCCGAGATTGGGATCGGCTTGCCCGGAAGGCCGTCGACGAACGCGATGGCGAACGCCTGCCCGATGTTGCCTGAGCTATAGCGGGCACGGTTGTCGGGGGCGTAGCTGCCACCCATCTTCCCGGGGGTCATCACCTGCTGGTTGACGATCCGGTTCGTCAGGACAAAGATCGAACCCAGGATCACGGAGATCACGAACGCGAAGAGGACGAGGAACTCGCCGAGGGCAGTGACGAGGCCGATCAGGCGGTTCTGGACCCACTCGCGCAGTCGACGGAAGACGCGGGGCGGGCGACGCAGGCGGGCGATCGTGGTCGGGGCCGGTGGCGGCATCGGCGCGTCAAGCGCCGTTCCCGGTGGGATTTCCGCATCCGCGGCAACTAATTCGGCGAGGGCAGTGCCGTCTGCGCCGGGTGACGGCACGATTGGGGCAGGTGCGGGGCTGGCGGCCGGGTTCGCCCCGGTGTTTTCGGGCGGCGTACCGTCGGTGGGCGGGGTGGCGCCGGGTGCCTCGGGGTCGGGCATGGCGGCGCGCTAGCCCGCCGCCGCGCCCGCCTCGAGGGCGCCCTCACCGGAATCGAGGTCGCCCCCAGCCGCGTACACGAGTTGGCGCACCTCCTCGATGGACATGCGGACCAGGTCGATGCCGATCGTCAGGCCGGGCTTCACGCCGAGGACCGTGTACGCGTAGACGGGGACTGTCTTGCCCTTGAGCGCGAGACCGACGCGCGGCCCGACATCGATGTAGTCGCGCACGTACGAGTAGACGTCGGCGGAGATGCACAAGTCGGTGCCAATCTCCTTCGTGGCGCTTTCGAGACGGGCAGACACGTTCACGGTGTCACCGAGGGCGGTGTACTCGACCTTTTTCCCGTCGGCACCGATGTTGCCCATGATGGCGTCGCCGCAGTGAACGCCCATGCCGATCGCGAACGGAGGCAGCCCGAGTTCGGCCTGGTCCTCATTGAACTTGGCAAGCATCTCGCGCATGCGCAGTCCCGTCAGGACCCCACGCAGTTCGTGGCGCTCCTGGAAGAGCGGCGCATTGAACTCAATCATGATGCCGTCGCCGATGAACTTGTCGAGGATTCCCTCAAATTCAAAGATTGAGTCGATCATGTATTCGAAGTAGCGATTGAACATCTCAACGAGTTGTTCTGGAGTCACACCTTCGGAGATCGTGGTGAACGACCGCACGTCGGTCATCATGACCGTGACATGGCGCTTCTCGCCGCCGAGCCTGACCTCGCCGCGCATGACGGCCTCGGCGACCTCCTGGCTGACGTAGGCACTGAACATCGACTTCAGCTTCTCGCGGTCACGCAGGCCCTCAACCATCTCGTTGAAGGTCTCGGTGAGCAACCCTGTCTCGTCCTTCGAGATGATCGGGAGCGTCACGCTCAGGTCGCCCTTCTGGACCACCTTGTTGGCGTTCACGAGGGCGCGCAACGGGGTGACGATGAGGTTGGCGAGCCAGACACCCATGAAGAGCACCACGACCATCATCCCGCCGAATAGCATGGTGAGCTGGTCTCGGGAGGCGAAGAGCGCCGTCTCGATGGCGGTCACGCGGACAGCGATGCCGAGGGGGCTTGTTGGCACACCGCGGATGACGAGCGCGCCGGTCAATTCGCGATACGTGCGCCCGACAATCGTGAGCGGGCGCGATACGAGCGACGGCTTATCCGAAACGACTTGGGCAACGACGGCCGCATCGACGTCGATGTTCGGCGGTTCCGGACCACCGTTCTGGTACGCAAGCACCGCTTCGGCGATGGGAAGCGAGGTCGCGACGACCTTGCCGTTCCGGTCGTAGACAGTAAGCGACGCCTGCGCCTCGCGTGAGAGCCGGTCGAGCAGGCGCTCAAGCGTGGTCCCAGCGACGATGACGCCAGCGAGCTTCCCGTCCTCGGTCTTGACGGGCGCCGCGGTGTAAAAGGCGGTGCCCCAGTCCACCGCGAATAGCTCGGTGAACTTGTCGCCGAGGTCGTCGGTGGAGCCGCTAAGCACCTTCTGGACGATTGCGGACTTCCCGAGGTTGACGTCGATCACCGATTCCGGGTCGAGGCCGAGCTCGTCACCTCGTAGGGCGAGCAGCATCTTGCCGTCAGTTGTGATCAGGTCGCACAAGTCCAGGCGCGCGTTGACCTGGAGTGGGTAGACGAATGTCCGGACTTGCTCCACGTCCTTGGCGATCATCGCCTCGGCGACCCCGTTGGTGTTCGCCATCAGGCGCAGCGCCTGCAGCTGCTCGCCTTCGACCTTGACCACCGCCTCGTTCGTGGCCTTGCCTCGGTCGAGGAGCTTGTTCGTGAACTGTTCGTCGAGGGAACCGGAGACGAGGCGAGAGACGACGAAGACGGCAACCATCGCCAAGATGAACAGGATCAGGATGTAGGGCGCGATGATCTTGCCGGCGATGGTCCCGGCGACGATCTTCTGGATGAGGTCGTACACGCGGCGTGGGAGGCGCCGCAGGCGTGCGAGGCCAGACGGAGCTGGTGCCGGAAGGGCAAGGATCTGGTCGTCAGCTTCGGTAGCTGGCAGGGATTCGGCCACGTCACCCCATTGCGCGGATGAAGCCGGCGCGCACCGCGCGGTCCGCGTGCGGCGCAACCGATGGATGGCACCGCTTGTTCATTGTACGGACGCGGTCAACCCTCCCGGGTTGCGCCGATGCGGCTGATATGCTCGCCGCGGGCCCGGAGCGACGTGGACGAGGACGAACTGCTCGCCGAGCTGGAATACGAGGAGGAGGAGCTTGCCGCCACCGCAAGCGCGGATCAGGGCGGGAGCTTTGAGTTCGTCCTTGTGGGCGTGCTGACTGTTTCGCTGCTCGTCGGCGGTTCGGCGCTGGCCGCCGGGTACGGTTCGGCTGGGTTCAATCGCCAGAAGACCGTTGAAGGGTCGTTCGGCGGCATCAAGGGCGCGGCACCCGCGGTGGGCGGGGTCTACTCCGGCGGAGTCAACAAGACCCAGGCGCTGGTCACCGGGCCGGCGACCCCGACGCCAACCCCGATACGGGCGGCACCGACGCCTGGGCGCCCCGCGCCGATGAAGACGGGTTCGTAGGGTCGTAGCGC
>CAILQO010000456.1 GCA_903836285.1 uncultured Chloroflexota bacterium | reverse complement strand
TGACGGCGTCGGCCATGTGGTCGACGCGCGCCGCGTCCATCGCCCACTCAACCGCGTCCTCGCGGTTCGAGACCTGCTTTGCGCGCCCGACAAAGTCGAGGTAGGCGCGGACGGTCATCTCGGGGTAGAGCGGGACGTTCTCCGGCATGTACCCGATCCGGCGTCGCACATCGATGGAGTCGTCGACCACGTCGAAGCCGGCGACACGGGCCGAACCCGAGCTCGGCGGCATGTAGCCGGTGAGGATCCGCATCGTCGTCGACTTGCCGGCGCCGTTCGGCCCAAGCAAGCCAAGGATCTCCCCGCGCTCGGCGTGGAATGACACATCCTGCAGGGCAAGGCGCGTGCCGTATCGCTTGGTGAGGTTGCGCGCTTCGATCATCATGGTCGTGCACCCAATCTGCGGGGCCGATGGCACCGTAACTCCCCTCTCCGGTCCCAAATGAGGAGGGGTGGGAGCTGGGTAGGGGCTCGCGTCACACGTCGCGACTGTAGTGGGTTCAGGAGGGCCTTGGCCGATGCTGGTGGTCGCGAGCCATGCCCGTTAGGAAAGCTTGAGCACCGCCAGGAACGCTTCCTGGGGGATTTCCACGCTGCCGACCCGCTTCATCCGTTGCTTCCCCTCCTTCTGCTTCTCGAGGAGCTTGCGCTTGCGGGAGATGTCGCCCCCGTAGCACTTTGAGAGGACGTCCTTGCGCATGGCGCGGACCGTCTCACGGGCGATGATGCGCGCACCGACCGCCGCTTGGATTGGCACCTCGAACATGTGGCGCGGGATCAGTGTGCGGAGCTTCTCGACGAGGATCCGACCGTGGTCGTACGCCTTGTCACGATGGATGATGAGCGAGAGGGCGTCGACCGGTTCGCCGTTGACGAGGACGTCGAGGCGCACCAACGGCCCCGCGCGTAGCCCTTCGATTGCGTAGTCAAGGGACGCGTAGCCTTGCGTGCGCGACTTGAGTTGGTCGAAGAAGTCGACGAGGATCTCGGCGAGCGGGACAGAGTACTGCAGCAGGACGCGCGTCTCGTCCAGGTACTCCATTTTGATGTACTCGCCCCGGCACCGCTTGACCAAGTCCATGATGGGGCCGATGTACTCCTTCGGTGACACGATCTGGATGTGCATCCAGGGTTCGCGCACCTCGTCGATGCGGTCCGGCGACGGGAGGCCGGACGGGTTGTCGACGCGCAGCACCTCGCCCTTGGTCGTGACCACCTCGTACTCGACGCTTGGCACGGTCGCGAGCAGGTTCAGGTTGTAGTCGCGTTCGAGCCGCTCCTGGACGATCTCCATGTGGAGCAGCCCGAGGAAGCCGCACCGGAAGCCGAAGCCAAGGGCCGCCGACGTCTCTGGCTGGTACGCCAGCGCGGCGTCGTTGAGCTTGAGCTTCTCGAGGGCGTCGCGAAGCAGGGGGAAGTCGGTGCTCTCGACGGGATAGAAGCCGGCGTACACCATCGGCTTGGCCGGTTGGTAGCCCGCGAGCGCCTCGACATTCTTCGCGGCATCACCGGCGTCGGTCACCGTGTCGCCGACGCGGCAATCCGCGACGGTCTTCAGCCCGGTGGCGATGTAGCCAACCTCTCCCGGGTCGAGGGCCGACCCGGCGACCGGGCGCGGGCGAAAGACCCCCACCTCGAGCAGGTCGGCGGTCACGCCGGTCTGGATCATCCTGATCTTCTGGCCAGCCACGAGCCGGCCGTCGACCATGCGGACGTACGCGACGACGCCCTTGTGCGTGTCGTAGTGGCTATCAAAGATGAGCGCGCGCGGTGGCGCGTCGGCGGTCCCCTTCGGCGCGGGGACCATGCGAACGATCGCCTCGAGGATCTCCTCAATGCCGATGCCCGTCTTGGCCGACGCGAGGATGCAGTCGGACTGCGGCAGGCCGATGACGCGTTCGACCTCCGCGGCGACGTGTTCCGCCTGCGCCGAGGGCAGGTCGATCTTGTTGATCACGGGAATGATCGCAAGGTCATGCTCGATCGCTTGGTAGGTGTTCGCGAGCGTCTGCGCCTCGATGCCTTGCGCGGCGTCGACCACAAGCAGGGCACCCTCGCAGGAGGCGAGCGCCCGGCTGACCTCGTACGCGAAGTCGACGTGGCCGGGGGTGTCGATCAGGTTCAGCTGGTAGTCGAGGCCGTCGAAGGCGCGGTACACCATCCGGACGGCCTTCGCCTTGATGGTGATGCCCTTCTCGCGCTCGAGGTCCATCTGGTCGAGGACTTGCGCGGTCAAGTCGCGCTTCGAGATCGTGCCGGTCACCTCGAGCAACCGGTCGGCGAGCGTGGACTTCCCGTGGTCGACGTGCGCGATGATGCAGAAGTTGCGGATGCGTTCGCGCGGGATCATCAGGCGAGTATAGCCGCGGGGGCCCCAGATCAGGCGGGCCGTCCGCGACGCCGGACGCGCCGCACCACCGCGCTGGCAACCTCCGCCACTTCCGGGATGCGGAACGCCCACGCGGCGACCGTTGCCCCGACGGCAAGCGCAGCGCCGCCAATCACGAGCCTCGCGAGCGCCGGTGCCCCCCACCCTGCGAGCGTGGCGGAGGCACCCCACCCAGCGAAGGCACTCAGGGCCGCCGCCCCCACGAGGCGGGCCGCCAGGCCTGCAAGCCCCTGGCCGTGGACGCCCGGGACGCGGCGTTCGAGCGCGATGCCGAGCAGGATTGCCTCGATTGTTGCCGCAATGCTCAGGCCGAGGCCGATCCCAACGTGGCCGATGACTGGCGCGAGGACGGTGGCCACGGCCACGTTCACGGCCATCGCGCCGACCCCGATCAAGACTGGTGTGCGGGTGTCCTTCAAGGCGAACGCCAGACGCATCTGCACCTCGAGCACACCGTGGGCCGGCAGACCAACTGCATACGACACAAGCGCGGCTGCAGTAAGGGCGACCGATTCCGGGCCGAATGCCAGCCTCCCGAAGAGCACCTCAATCGCGTCTGCGCCGAGTGCCACGATCCCGGCAAGCGAGATGGCCATCGCCGCGGCGACCGTGCCAAGCGTGCGTCGCCCGACCGACGCGAGGCCGTCACGGTCGCCCTGCGACGCGAGGGCCGCGAACGACGGGAACGCCGCATTCGCCGCGGTCATCGCGAATGCCCCGAGGGGGAGCATCATCAGCGCCCATGCGTAGTTGAGCGAGGCGAGGCGCCCGGCCGGCAGGAACGACGCAAGCCGGGTCGTGGCGACAAAGCTCAGTTGCACCGCGCCCTGCCCGATCATCCGGGGAGCCATCAAGCGCATCACCTCGCGGAGCGGCGCGCCCGTACCTGCAAGGTGTACACGTGCCACCGGCAGCGTGAAACCGGTGTGCCAAGCGTCGACGGCGAGGATCCCCAGGAAGAGGGCGGCGCCCCCGATGACCCCCCATGCGAGGCTGATCGTGCCAAGATCGTCCGGCGCGACAAGGGCGGCGACGACGATCCCTGAGGTGTACGCCGCCGGTGCGAGCGCCGTGGCGGCAAACCGCCCGCGGACGTTCAGGAACCGCGCAAGGACCTCCCCCGTACCGAGGAGGACGGGCTGGATCAGCAGGATCCGCACGAGGCCGGCCAATCGCCCCTGTGCTTCGGGAGCGAAGCCGGCACCGAGCGCCGGCGCCAGCACTTCGGCGAACGTCGCGCCGAGCGCCGCGAGCACGGTGCCAACGAGCAGCACCACGAGCGTTGCCGCCCCGGCAAGCCGTGAGAGCCGGTCTCGGCCGGAGTCGCGGTCGCCCGCGTGAAGTGCGTCGGAGAACACGGGCACGAGCGCCGAGCCGAGCGCCCCACCCGAAACGAGCGTGAAGGCCAGGTCTGGCACGCGGAAGGCGGCGACATACAGGTCGAGGTCGCCGGACGTCCCGTAACGCGCGGAGACGACGACGTCCCGCAGGAGACCGAGCAAGCGGCTTGCAACGGTCCCAGCCAGCAGCACCAAGCCCGCGCGCGCGATCCCGGCGCCGGCCGTCTCCTTGCTTCCAGATCGATCTGCTGCCGTCACGTCGGCCGATGGTACGCCGCACCTCCTGTGACGGTGGGGGCGGCGTGACGCAGTAGCCGATGCGCCCGTCGGCAGCTTGGGCTGTCCGGACGTACCTCGAGCACACACGCGACCAGTTGGCAGGTCGGTCAGTTTCGGTACCGGACAGGAGTACACTCCGAGGTGATAGCCGGGCGGGATCGTTTCTGGCGCGTCCGATCGGTTCCCCATGCAACCGGGCGAGATCGAGAGGTACGCGCCAGGCTGGGGCTGCCGGGCATGGAGCACGACACTGGAAGACCAGCCAGCGGCGCGTCCGTTGCGCCCGCGTCCGCGCCGTGGTTCGGCGCCCGTCGACGCATCACCAACCCCTGCCGCAGCAGCGAATCCGGTCCCGACCCGAGCGTCGAGTCGATCCCGTTCGTCCGCGCCACCACCTGACGTGAGCGACGCGCCGTCGGGTGCGACCGCGCCTCGGGGCCGTACGACCGCACCTCGCAGCCGAACGACCGCACGTCGGCGAGTGGTGTCACCAGACGTGGTTGCAGACCGAGATGCGTCGACCCCGACCGCGGACGGCGACGTGGTGCATCACGAGGTGGTGGCAGTCCATGGCGAGGCGTCGATTGACGCGCTACCACCCACCGGCCCGGTCCCGGCGGGCGAGACGGCATCGCAGCACGATGGTGCGACCCGCGCGTCCCCGTTCAGCGCGGTCGAGCCACGCCAGAAGGTCGGGGGGGGCGTATCGATGTCAGGCGCGTTCAACCCGGGCAACCTCGAGTTCGTCCTCCTGAGCTTCGAGGGCCCCGATCAGCCGTACTCGATGGCGGGAGGGCTTGGGGTTCGCATCACCGAGTTGGCGCAGGCCCTTGCCGAGGCCGGCTTCCAGACGCACCTCATCTTCGTCGGCGACCCACACTTGCCGGGGCATGAGATCCAGTTCGACGGGCGCCTTCATCTGTACCGATGGTCCCAATGGATCAGCCGCAACCACCCGAACGGTGTGTACGACGGCGAGAACCTGAAGGTCCGCGACATGAACGACAGCGTGCCTCGCTTCGTCGCTGACTCGATCGTGGCGCCGGCGGCGCGCAATGGGCGCAAGACTGCGGTGCTCGCCGAGGAATGGCACACCGCCGAGACGACTTGGCGGATCAGCGACCTGCTCTACTCCGTCGGCCTGCGACACCACGCGCTGCTGCTCTGGAATGCGAACAACACGTACGCGTTCAAGGGAATCAACTGGACGCGCCTGCAGTTCGTCTCGACGATTACCACGGTCAGCCGCTACATGAAGCACGTGATGTGGCCGCTTGGGCTCAATCCGCTCGTCATCCCGAACGGGATCCCGGATCGCTTCCTCGAGGCGCCGCGTGGCGACCTCGTTGACGGCATCCGCCGGGGAGTAGGTGCCTCGCCGTTCCTGTTCAAGATCGGCCGCTTCGATCCCGACAAGCGGTGGATGCAGGCCATCGAGGCGACGTTGCGCCTGAAGCGCTCGGGCATGAACGTCAAGCTGGCCGTTCGCGGCGGGATCGAACCGCACGGGGGCCAGGTTCTGGCGCACGCCTACCGTCGTGGGTTGGTCATTCGTGACGTGACGGCGCCGCGAGGCGACGACTGGGCCGCCGTGCACGCGATGTCGGAGGCGGCACGTGAAGCCGACATCCTGAACCTCCGCTTCTTCATTTCGGACGACCTCAAGCGCGCCCTGTACGCGTCGGCCGACGCCGTTCTTGCGAACAGTGGGCACGAACCGTTCGGGCTTGTCGGACTTGAGGTGATGGGTGCGGGCGGCATTGCGGTCGTTGGTGCGACCGGCGAGGACTACGCCATTTCGCTGCAGAACTGCATTTCGATCGAGACGGATGACGCCGAGGAGCTTGCGGGCGCAATCCGGCACCTGATGGCGCACCCGCAGTGGCTCGCCCCGATCCGGGAGGAGGCGCGCCGCACGGCGAACCTGTTCACCTGGAACCGCGTCATCGGCAACCTGCTGGGCAAGCTTGAGTACTTGGCGGCGCGCCCGAACGGGTCCTGACCGCGACGGGTTGAACTTTGCGTGGCACAGGACCGCCCGCGCGGACGGACGTTGGCTTGGTCCGCGGGCATCGATCGCCGCCGCTTGGTCAGGACCGCACGTGCGGAGGGACCTCAGTGAAGATCGCGCACCACACGTGGGAATACCCACCGACGATCGTCGGTGGGCTTGGCACCTACTCGCAGTGCTCGACCCGGGCGCTCGCTGATTTGGGACATGAGGTCGTGGTGTGGTCGCCGGAACAGGTGTCGTGGCCTCGCACGATCGTCCCGGAACCGCACCCGCGCGTGCGCGTGCACCGCGTGCCGCTGTACGACGTCACCGGGTCGTTCCCCCACTTGCTGAATGACGACCTGAAGCATTGGGGCGGGTACCTGTCGGACCTGATCTCCTTCAACATGCAGGCAACCTTCGCGACGCGTCAGGAACGCAATGTCGACATCATCGCGATCCAGGATTGGCTTTCGGGCATCGCCGGGCTGAACCTCGCGCGGAACCGGCCGGCGCCGATCGTCTTTCACATCCATAGTGCTGAGTGGGGCCGGCAGCCGCAAGACGGCGGGTCACCGGCCGTGCGTGCATTTGAGGGTGGCATGGCCTGGGAGGCAGACGCCGTGATCACGGTGTCGCACGCGATGCGCGACGACTTGCTCGCACATGGGTGGGATGCTTCGAAGGTGCACACCGTATGGAACGGGGTGGATACCAGGCGCTACCGGCCGGCAGCGGTATCTGCGGAGGAGGTTGCGCGCCTGCGGCAGCGATATGGCATCCCTGCGAAGGCACCGGTGGCGCTGTTCGTTGGCCGAATGGTGCCGGAGAAGGGTGCCGTCGCCCTCGTCGAGGCAATGGCCGAGGTGCGCCAGCATGTACCGGATGCGCACCTGGTCGTGCTCGGCGTCGGCCAGACGGAGGCGGACGCTCGTGAACGGGTTGTCCGGTTCGGCCTCGAGGATCGTGTGCACTTGCGCGGCGAACTGGTGCCGGAGACCGAACGAATCGCCCACTTCGCAATGTGCGATGTTGGCGTGTTCCCTTCCACCTACGAGCCGTTCGGCATCGTGACCCTCGAAGCGATGGCGATGGGCAAGGCGTGCGTCGCCGGGGCACGCGGGATTGTGGGCTTCCGCGAGCAGGTGGTGGCACACGGCCCTGCCCAGACAGGCTTGCACGTGAACGGTGCTGACGCCGGTGACATCGCGTGGGGCCTCTGCGAAGCCTTTCGCGACCGCGACCGATTGGCAGCGTGGGGGGTGGCCGGCCGGGCCCGCGTGGAAGCGTTGTTCACATGGGCCGACAGTGCCCGAGCGACGGAGAGCGTGTACCGGCGTGTCGTCGAGAAGCAACTGGACTGAAGCGGTCTGCCCTGCGACTGCCGGTCGCCAATAGCCTCAAAACGGGTTAACTGTCCCGGCGCATTGACGCTTCGAGTTGATGTGCGACCG
>CAILQO010000455.1 GCA_903836285.1 uncultured Chloroflexota bacterium | reverse complement strand
CGGTGATCGCCACGATGATCGCGGTGCCCTCGATGGCGGGGCTGCTTCCCATGGGACGGTCGAGCGTGAATGTGACCCCGTTCGCCGAACAGGTCGGGGGCGACGCTATGACCGCGGGCGACGCGGTTGCGTTTCCAAGACCTAACTTGACGGTGGCTGTCGGGCTCGCCGCAGGGCAGAACCCGGTCGGGAAGGCGACCGACACCTTGCCGTCGCCTGGCCAGGCATCGTCCGTCGTGAACGACACGGTCGCCGTTGTCGTGGCACCGGCCTGCGTCGCTCCTAATGAGATCTGCGCCGCGCTGAGCGACGAGTTCGTGATGGCCGGGCCGGTGATCTGGCCCGCATCAACGTCATACGCCGGGAGGCCGGTGGCTGGAGCGGTGGTCGTGCGGACCATGAACGCGGAACCGGCGGTCGCTGACGATGGGTTTGTGACATTGGTGAGCGTCAGGGTCACGCTGGTGCCCCGGGCAATCGTGGTCGACCCAATGACTACCGTGATGGCTTGCCCGGATATCGATGCCGTGCATGCCGGCGAGCAGAGTGACGCCGACGGGATCAGCGTTCCCGCCTGAACCCCCGTGGAGGCGCTCCCTGCGTAGCCAGAGGGCATCGTAATGATGATCGACCCGGCAGCGGGGATTGGGTTCGCAATCGTGAAGCCCAGTGTCACTGAGCCGCTTGCACCCTTTGCGTTCGACGAAAGGGTGAGGGACATGTTCGTGAGTGCCCCAGTCGTGAGCTGCGGGTACGACAGCGACCCAGAAATGGTGTCGAGCACAGAAAGATTAGCCGCCTTGGTGGACAGTGCTTCGAGCACCCCGACGGTGCCGGTCGTCGCGCTGGACGGCAGGGTAATGCCGTTGAGCGTGACGGTGAGGACCTTGCCGCTTGCGGGTGTGTAGGTGTCCGTCCCGCCGGTCGTGGTTGCGGCAAGCGTGACCGTCGCCTGTGAGATCGACTCGATCGCCAAGGTCGTGCCTGCATTGAACCCAGTGTGCGTGACGGTCGTCGGGGCCACCGTGTAGGCAGCCGTTCCGGAGGGGAATGTCAGGAGGATTTTGCCGCTAGATGGGAGCGCCGACTGCGGCACAAAGGTGATCGTTGCCGTGGTCGTTGTGCCAGCGACGGTTGACCCGAGGGTGACGCGTGCGTTGGTTATTGACCCGGCAGCCGCCGTTCCCGGCAGGCCAAGCAACCCCGTAAGCGCCAGGACCATGGCGGCGAGAAGCGACACCCACCAGAGTGAGTGCCGCCCAGGGTTCTTCGGTTCCACGGTGGTCCCGGTGGGGACCGTCTCGGGCAGGATCGCGACCACTCCACGGCCTGGGGTGTGGTTACGTCCACCCCCGGCCGTTCAGTGAACGCACCGCCACCGACGAAGTTCCGTACGCGCGTCTCTAGATTCAAGCGGCGCGGCGTGCCGCTACGCATCTGGCAAGCGGCAGTTCGAGCGGGGTTCTGCGATGCCGTGGATCCCGAGGGCTGACATGTCCACCCGGTACAGCGCGCCTGCCGGGACGACTGGGTCTGCGACCTCTGGGCCGTTTGGCCCCTCGACCATGCCTCGAGCGGTCGTGACGTACAGGTGGGCGTAGCCCGGGCCGCCAAAGGTGACGCTAGACACCCGTTCCACTGGGAACCTGATCTCCGCAACCGCCTCGCCAGTGTCCGGATGGTGCCGAACGAGCTTGTGGCCACCCCATCGTGCAGACCAAACGTAGCCCTCTGCATCGACGGTCATCCCGTCCGGCACGCCCTCACTGTTCCCAGTGACCGTGACAAACGCACGGCGTTCGCCGAGGCGCCCTGTGGCGACGTCGTAGGGGTACTTCCAGATCACGCCGTCCGCCGAATCGGTCAGATACATGGCGTCTCGAGATGGTGTGAAGCCCATACCATTCGAGCATCCGAGCCCATCCACGACGGCCCGGAGTGATCCGTCGGGGTCCAAGCGGTACAGGCTACGGCGACGTTCCGCCGACGGCATGAGCGCCGTCAGGCCGCAGAACACCCGGCCTGCAGGGTCTGCACTGACGTCGTTGAAGCGGATGTCCGTGCCGTGAGGGGTCGCGATCCTATGGAACAATGGCGTCAGGTTCTGCCCATCCCAATGCTTGATCGCCCCGTCCTGCATGAAGAAAACAAATGTGCCATCCTGCTGGATGGTGAATCCGCCAAGGTACAGGTCGCTTCGGAATACCTCCGAGTGGCTTCCGGACGCCGGATCGTATTGGTACAAGGCGCCACGGTAGATATCTACCCAGTACGCACGATCCTCCCCGTCGTGCCACTGCGGTCCTTCGCCGACCAGGCACTCGTAGTCACAAAGCAGTTCAAGTTGCACGTCAAGTTGCGTCACCATGCGTACCTCCGATGCGCGGCGTGGGGCACGCGGCGGCCGACGACGGACGCGTGGCGTGCCTTGGCGGTCGGGCGTGGCAGCCCAGTGGGTCAGGATAGCGCGACCGGCACGGTTCCCGGTGCCGGGGCACCGTCGAGGAGCCAGCTGACCGCCGCCCGGATCGATGATGGGTCGTCAGCGTACGTAAGGGCGTTGCGCCCTGCAGGCATGATCATCGCGTCGTGCGGGTCTCGGAGTGCCACCACTGTCAGGTCGGTTGTCTCGGCGGAGACCGCAAGGAGCGCCTCCCGTTGCTCTTGGTCCCTCCAGGCATTGCGCGTTGCCACGATGACCCGCCGTGCGGTCCGCACCTCGGCAAGGATCGACGGTGCCTGCGCCGTCCATGCCTTCGGCGCCATCACGTGCGCGTGCGCCGTGACCTGCCGAAGCGCGAGTGCATCCGCAAGCCGTGTCGTCGGCGGGTGGATGTTCGGGTCGGTGAACGGCAGCCGCGGATCGAACTCCACGACAACGGTCGGTCCTGGTGCTCGTGGGAGGAGCGGAATCGCATCACCCATCGCGGTCAGGGCAAGGCGCGCAACCTCGTCGGCGATGGCGACGTGGGACTGATCGCCGACGGTCGCAAGGGTTGGCCTGGGGTTCCGTGCAAGGCTGCGGCGCAGCGCCCGGACGCGCGCCACCGAGGCGCGAACCTGACTCTCGGGGAGGCGCCCAGACTCGATTGCTGCCGTGATCGCAGTGTGGACCTCACGGGCAGTTCCGATCGGTGCGTTGAACGTGGCGAGGTCGCATCCCGCCGCAATCGCCCGCACGGCGGCTTCGGCGAGTCCGTACGCGTTGGTGATCGCACGCATGTCGAGTGCATCGGTGACGATCACGCCGCGGAAGCCAAGCCGTTGGCGGAGCAAGCCGGTGACAACCGCAGGTGACATCGATGCCGGCATGCCAGCGTCAATCGCCATGACCAGCAGGTGCGACACCATCACCATGTCGACGCCTGCCCGCACCGCCGAGAGGAATGGCACGAGGTCGATCGAGTCGAGGCGGGTGTGGTCGTGGTTCACGACCGGCAAGGCGTGGTGCGAGTCGACGTCCGTGTGGCCGTGTCCGGGGAAGTGTTTCGCGCACGATGCGACCCCGCCCTCGCGGTACCCGCCAATCGCGGCGGTGACATGGCGGGACACGTGCGTGGCCAACCCACCAAACGCGCGGGTAGCGATGACAGGGTTGCGTGGGTGGTCGCTGACGTCCGCCACCGGCGCGAACGGCGCGTCAATCCCCATCGCCCGCATCTCGCGGGCCGCCATGGTAGCCGCCCGGCGCGTCAGGTCAGGGCGGTCGGCCGCACCGAACGCCATCGCTGACGGCCAATGCGTCGCCGGCGCCTTCAGGCGCCAGACATATCCACCTTCAAGGTCGCAGCAGACCAAGGCATCCTGCCCAATCCGTTCGCGGATGGCGTCGGTCAGGGCACGGAGCTGCGATGGGTCCTCGACGTTTCGCCCGTAGAGGCATACGCCACTGGCGCAGCCGTCTCGGAGCAGGGCATCCGACTCGGCGTCCAGCCTTGGTCCGGGTAGCGCGGCGATGACCAGTTCGCCGGCAAGCTCGGCGGCAGTGCGCGGACCCGCCCCCATCGAAGGCTAGATCGTCTTCGGGCGGGGGGTTCCAGATGTGATGCGGTTCTGGCCAAGATGGATGCGTGGGGCGTCCAACGGGGCAAGCGTCTGCTTCTTCGCGTTCTTCGCCGCTGCCAGCGGTGCGTGGAAGGTCTTAACGCGTCTCGTCTCGGTGAACGCCGCGTCGTTCAGCGCAAGCCGGGCAAAGCTCCCGACGACACCCGTCCGTTCGTTCGTCATGCCGCCAGTGTAGGGCTTGCGGCGACGCCTGTCATCCCCAGTGGCCCGTTTTGGCGGCGTTTGCCTGCGGATCGTCAGAACCGGCTTGCTTCCAGACGACTGCGCGCGCGCGTTCCGGGTATCGCCGTCGCGCGCACCAGTGCCTGCGCTGCGGCAGGCATGACACCGCGCGCCGCCCAAGCGAGCAGGGCCAGCATCGCCACATGGTCGTCGTGCCCTCCTCCTGGAGGCGCCATGAACCCGAGGTGCCCACCCGGTCGGACGACTGGCCGGGCGCGCGAAACCTCGGTCCAGAACGATTCCGCTACCGGGGATCGCGCGCCTCCCTCCTCGGCCCACATCTGGAGGCGCCCGCTCGCCACGTGCGCCAGAAGGTGGTACGTCAGCCGGCTCTTCGAACCCACCGTGAACGTGAACGGCTCGACGACCGCCGCTCCGAGTGCCCGCGCCACTCGCGCCGCGAGATCCGCACCAAGCCCGGAGGCATCGATCACGACCCGACGGCACCGCCACACGTCGCGCAGAAGGTGCACCAGCCGGTCGCACTGCTCATGGAGGGGCCGACCGGACCACTCGTACACCTCGACCAAGCGCGTGCGTGGATGGCCTCCGTCATTAGCCGTGACGACTTCGGCAATGCCTGCCACCGTGCGGTCGCGTCGCGGCTCCCGAAAGCGATCCGCGTCATTGGTGGCAGATTCACCGTCCTCGATCCCTCCGGCAACGTCGATACCGGCGACGTACGTGACGCCGGGCGCGTCCAGGGGGGCGAGCTGTCGAGGATGCGTGCCGCGCATCAGCAGGAGGTTCTCCGGCGACAGCAGGGCGCCGCGCCCGTCGAGTGTGAGGAGCAGGTACTGAGTGCGGATCAGCGGGTGCCCCTCGCCCATCCGCGCGATCTCCGCCTCGACGAACCGACCGTACGCCGGGTTATGGGCCGCGCCGGTGGTCCAGTCGAAGACGAAATTCCGTGCCATGCCGTCGATGCGGGTACGGTCGTCGTTCACTGCCCGCTGCGCCTCGAGGATCGTCTCCGGGGTCCAAGCGGTCCCGTAAATGACCGTCGTGGCGTTGGACGCCGCGGCCATCGGGCGGAAGTCACGCGCGTATTTCGCCGCATCGACATCCTGCGCCTCGTCGATCTCCAGGAGGAGGCTTGCCGTCGCCCCAGCAACGTTTGCGTGCGGCGACGCGCTCAGGAATACGACCTCTGCCTCCCCAACGGCGATTCGGTAGCCATGGGAACGCCGCATGACTCCCTCGTAGCGCGGGTGATGCAACGTGTTCCCAAGTCGTGCGAGGCTCACGTGCAACTGGGGGCGGAAGGTCGGCGCCGCCTTCACGATCGTCCCGCCCGTGACTGCATTCTGGTCGAGCAACCACGCCTCAAGCTGCGCGGACAGCTCGTTCTTCCCCATCTGGCGTGCCATCATGACCACGAAGGTCTCGCCCTCACCGCGCGCGACGCTCCCCAGGATCGCCCGTGCTGCCGCCAGCTGGTAGGTCCGGAGCGGCCGCCCCACCACCTCCGCACCGAACGCCTCAAACCCTCCGGTGAAGGGCATGAATGGCGGGGCATCGTCGTCCGTGTCGACCCGTCGGCGTGCCTGTCGCCTTGCCAGCGTTGCCATGCGCGCCACCCCCTCGGTACGACACTGCCTGGGATGGCCCGGCGCGTCACGTTCGTGCCAGTTGTTGACGCCACGCAGGCGACACTCCGGCCCGCTGCCGGTTATGGCTATCGGTGACCGACGCGGGAAGGCGAAGACGGCGACGTGCTCCAGATACCATTGCGTCGCAGTCGGGCAAGGGGAGCAAGACCACGGTGACCCGCGTCCACGCCCCCCCCGACGCCGCGGCGCGCCGCGTTGCCTTCGCCGCCGCGATCCTGGCCTGCCTCGGTTGGAGCTCGCTTTACACCGCCGCCAAGCTGGCGATGCGCGAGGTCACCGGCCTCATGGTTGCGTTCGACCGCACAACGGTCGCTTGCCTCGTGCTCACCGCGATTGTCGTCGTGCGTGCCCGGGGCCTCCGTCCCGGTGTCGCCCACCTCGTTGCCACGGCGCGGTCGGCGCGATGGGGCGCGGTTGAGCTTGGGCTCGTGAATTTCGCTGGCACGTCCGTTCTCGCCATGACCGCGCAGCAGTACCTGCCGGCATCGGTGAACGGGCTGGTCAACAACCTCGCGCCGCTGTGGCTGTCCATCTGGGCCGCCACGACCGGTGGTGCCTCACGGCCGCTCCTGCTGGTGGCAGGGTCTGCGATCGCCGCGGCCGGGGTCGGGGCGGTCCTGCTGGGCGACGCCGTTCTCGGCACCGGCGCGGTCGTCCTTCCGGACCCCACGCCGAATACCTGGATGGGCGTGGCAATCTCGCTTGCCGGCAGCCTCCTGATCGGCTACCAGAACGCCGTGGCGCGCCGCGTCATGCCGGGGCACGATGCCATCGCCATCACCGCCTTGGGTGCCGCCACCGGCAGCGTCGCCACGGGGATCGTGCTGGCTGCGGGAATCGGCGGGAGCCTGCCCGCCTTCGTCTCGGTCGACACCGGCACCCTCCTCGCCCTCGCATGGCTTGGCACCGTCACGACGGCCTTCAACTTCACCCTGTGGGGCTTCGCCCTGAGCATCCTGCCGGTTGCCCGGATCGCAAACCTTCAGTACATGGTCCCGCCACTCGGCGTGGTCGTCGGCGTCGCCGTCTTGGGCGAACCGGTCGGTCCCGGCCTGGTTGCCGGTGCGGTGGCGATTCTTGGCGGCATCATCCTCGCGCAACGGGGGGCGGCGCGCGACTGACGCCTAGCGTGAGCCGTCATGCGTCCGCCTCCGTGAGGTGCGCCCCCCGCCGATGCGCCGGCTCCCGCGGCACGCGATCTTGCCCCCTGTCCGGACGTGCCCGTACCGACCGAGCGTCCCCAAGCCCGTGGTATCGTCGGCGGGTCCTCTCGAACGCGGGGGCTTCTCTGGAGGTACGCGCCATGGCGGGCCTGCTCGAAGGCAAGATCGGCGTCATCACGGGGCTTTCCGAGCGCCACGGCTACGCGTGGGGGATTGCCCAAGCGTGCCTGCGCGAGGGCGCCCGTCTCGCGTTCACCCATGAGGCGCGCTACGCACGGCATGTCGCCGACCTGACCGCCGACATCCCCGGCGCCATTCTCGCGGAGGTTGACGTCTCCGACGATGCTCAGGTCGAGCGCGCCTTCGCGGAGCTTGGCGACAAGGTTGACGGTGTGGACTTCCTCGTCCATGCCATTGCCGGCGGAGGCAGCAAGGCGCTCATGGGGCGTGTGACGGACACCGAACGCGCCGACTTCCGGCTCATGTTTGAGGTCAGCGTCTACTCGCTGATCGCGCTCACCCGCGCCGCGGAACCGCTCATGAAGAAGCGCGGGGGCGGATCGGTCGTGGCCCTCACGTACTACGGCGGCGAGAAGGTCGTCTTGGGCTACAAGGCCATGGGCATCGCGAAGGCTGCCCTCGACTCGACCGGTCGCTACCTGGCAGCCGAGCTTGGCCCGGAGAACATCCGCGTCAACCTGCTCTCGCTTGGTCCGGCGCGCACGATGGCGGCGCGAGGGATCCCCATGTTCCTCGACATGCTCAAGCACGCTGAGCAGCAATCGCCCCTGCGCCGAAACGTCGACCCGATCGACGCCGGCAACGCTGCGGTCTTCTTGTGTAGCGACCTGGGGCGGAACGTGACCGGGGAGATCCTGCACGTGGACGCCGGCTTCAACGCCATCGCGCACTAGCCTGGCGATCCGAGGGAGGCACCGTTGCGCGACGCGCCACGCCGTCGGTACCTGCGCTTCGAGCGGGCGTTCCTCGCGAGCGGCCCGACCGTGCCGCTCGCCGGCCAATCGGTCGATGACATCGGTGGCGCCGCGCCGGGCGAGGTGGTCGAGGATGCTGCCATCTTGGTCGTCGGCAACCGCATCGCGGCGGTTGGCCCGGCCCCGGCCATCCCCGTCCCGCCGGGGGCGGAGGTCATCGAGCATCCCGGGGCGACGGCACTACCAGGTCTGGTGGACGCGCACGTCCACCTCATGATCCGGCGGGGCGAGTCGTTTATCGACTTGTGCCGGACGCACGACGATCACCAGTTGCTGGTGCGAAGCGCTGCCCACGCCCGCCAAATGCTCGAGGCCGGGGTAACCACCGCCCGAGACTGTGGCAGCCGTGGCACCTTCCTGCAGGCATTGCGTGATGGCATCGCCCAACGGCTGTTGCCCGGGCCTCGCCTGCTCACCTGCGGGGCGCCAATCACCTCGACGGGAGGCCACCTCTGGTCGTGCGGGGGGGAGGTGGATACCGCGGCCGAGGCACGCACTCTCGCCCGGAGGCTCCTGCGTGATGGGGCGGACTTCATCAAGGTGATGGCAACCGGCGGGCGAATGACGCCGGGAACATCTCCGGGGCGCGCGCAGTTCGATGAGGCGGAGCTGCGCGCGATTGTGGACGATGCACACCGCCTCGGTCGCCCGGTCGCTGCGCACGTCCTTGGCACTGAAGGGATGGCGCACGCCATCCGTGCCGGGGTCGACACCCTCGAACACGGCAACTGGCTTGACGCAGATGGCAGCGCCGTAGCGTTTGACGAGCCACTTGCTCGGGAGATGGCCGTTCGCGGCCAGTTCCGCAACATGGCCACGAACCCAAGCCGCACCCTCGCGGAGCTACCCCGCAACGCCGCCCTCGACGCGAACCTGCGCCGTGACCTCGCCGAGCACCATGAGCGCTGGCACTGGTTCCGGCGGGGCCTCGAGCTGGGCGTGCCGTCGTTCTACTCCACCGACGCAATCGTGGGGCAGTGGGACGGTGAGAGCCCGGACATGGCGTGGCTGACCATCCTGATCGCGGAACGGAGCGGCCTTCCGGTGCCCCTCGTCCTTCGCATGGCCACGGCGGTGCCTGCCGCTGCCCTCGGGCTCGGCCAGGATCTCGGCACGCTCGCTCCGGGTCGTGTCGCGGACATCCTCGTGGTGCGTGGTGACCCCCTGACGCATCCGCGCGCCCTGCGTGCGGTCGAGTCCGTGTACCGCGACGGCGACCGCGTCGCCTAGACGCGGCCGGTGACCCCACGTTCGGGTTGCCCCGTACCCCCCATGTCCCTACACTGCGGTGGCGCCTGGGACTGACGGGAGGTGCGCATGCGCGTCCGTCGTGAGAAGGCGAGGAGTAGGGATATGTCCGAGATGAACTTGGGGGAGCCCGTGGTGGCGCGCCAGACGCGTCGCCGGTTGCTCGGGGTTGGGGGAACCGCACTGAGCTTGGTGCTCGCAGCTTGCGGTGGCGAGGCCGCGCCGGCGGCAAAGGCCGAACCGACCAAGGCCCCGGCCGCCGCCGCGACGAAGGCGCCGGAGCCCACGAAGGCGCCGGCCCCAACCGCCGCCGCCGCGGGCGCGGTGCCGACGACGGCCCCGGCGGCCGGCGCATCCACCGGGCCGGTCACGATTGAAATACTCACCCGTGACGGCGTTGAGGCGCCGACCGGCCACAGCCAGTTCTACAACAACCAGGCAAAGAAGAACTTCACGCCAGACTCCAAGATCACGGTGCAGTTCGTCGACGGCAAGCCAAACGTTGGCGAGAAGCTCTTCACGCTCGCTGCCGCCGGTACCCCGCCGGATGGTTCGTGGTTCGGCGTGGTCGCCGACGGCGAAAACGGCCGGGAGCAGGCGACCAAGGGCATCTTCAAGCCCCTCGACGACCTCATCAAGCAGGACCCACGCTTCGAGAAGAACATCTACTTCCCAGAGTTCCTGACAGCGTTGAGCGTCGGTGGGAAGCTGTTCGCCGTGCCAACACATACGCATTACGGCACGAACATCCTCTACTACAACAAGAACCTGACCGAAGCCGCCGGCGTCAAGATTCCGGATGATGGCAACTGGACGATCGACGAGTTCATCGAGGCGGCCAAGAAGCTCACCAAGAAGGAAGCCGATCAGTGGGGCTACTGGCCGGGCATCGGCTTCCCGGAGTTTGGTGCCTTCTGGGTACGCCAATTCGGTGGCGAGTACCTCGACGCCGACGGCAAGAAGATCCTGATCGACTCCGCGGAAGCGCAAGCCGGCCTGGAGTGGGTCTACAACGCGATCTTCAAGACCCAGACCATCGACGACGCTTACCGCAAGATTGAGGGTGCGCCGCTCAACCTCACCGGCAGCCGTGGCCTCTTCGCCATGGGCAAGCTCGCGATGCACAACACGACCCCAGGACTGGTTGCCGAGTACAAGAAGCCCGGCCAGACCGAGGTCACCTTCCCGGTCGGCATCGCGCTCTTCCCGAAGGGCAAGGACGGTAAGCGCGGGACGCAGGCCTCCGGTTCCGGCATGGGCCTGACGAAGACCGACAAGCAGGCCGCCGTTTGGGAGTGGCTGAAGTTCGTCTCCAACAAGGACAACGGCGTTGAGCAGGTCTTCGGCGGTGCCGGTAGCCCTGGCGGCCGGACCGACGTGTGGAACGACCCGAAGCTCCTCAAGGAGCGCGACCCGATCTACTCCACCGTCATCAAGGCCTATCCGCAGGGCGCGGGCAGCCTGCGCCTCCCGGCCAACTTCAAGTCCGGCCAGATCAACAAGGCGGTCAACGACGAGCTGACCCCGTACTTCCAGAACAAGGCGAGCCTCAAGGACGCAGTCAGCAAGGCGGTCCAGCAGGCTACCGAACTGCTCAAGTAGCAGGCGTCGCCCCTCCGGCGGCGCATCGCGCCCCCCGCGTCAACTCGGCGCGGGGGGCGTCTTCGTCGCAACGGTTTTCGTCTCAGTTGGAGATGTCACGCACAACCCCGTGCGTGGCGACTGCTTTCAGCGACTGCGCTGGGCCGCGGCATCTTCCATCCCCCGTAGGAGGCGGTAGCACGTCCCAGTGGCCGGCAGCGACAGCCCGGCCTCGCGTGCCCGTGAAAGGAGCGGACCGACGAGCGCCTCGACCTCCGTGTGGCGCCCGGCAAGCACGTCCTGGACCATCGACGGCAGGACGCGCTGACCCGCCGCCGCTTGCACCTCGCCGATGGCTCGAAGTCCCGCCAAAGCCACGTCGTCATCGCTACCGAGCCATGTGCCGAAACTCCAAGGGGCGCCGGGCGGGTCAACCGGCACTCCACTCGATGCGCCGAACTTTCCAAGCGATGCGGGAACGCCAAAGGTCTCGCGCATGATGGAAATAAACTGCTGCGCAAGGAAAGGATGAAGGGCCATTTCTCCATAGCTGCACCGGGCAAGCGCAGTGACCAGCGAGCCCGGCAAGAGCGCACAGAGCTTGTACCATTCAACCACGTCACCGTCTGGGACCGACCACGAAGGTAAGCCCGCGGCACGAAAAACTGCAGCGAGGCGCGCCGCTCGTTCGGTACGCCCCGTGCCCGCTTGATCGCTGCCCGACGTGCCGGTATCGGGCTCAGGTCCCGCCCCGATCGCACGACGTTCCCCGAGCCACGTCGCCCGGTTCATGGTCACGATCGCTTCACCAGGGCGATCGCCGCGGCCGGCAACCACGGCGCACGCCGCGCCAAGGACGCGTTCCGGCCCGAACACCCGGTCAAGGGCGTCATTCTTCGCCAGGCCGTTCTGGAGCGATATCGCCGTCCCGACCGTCGCGCCGGCGACCGACGCCACCGCGGCGTCGGCGTCGGCGGCCTTCGTTGCCAAGATCAGGTAGTCGACCGACCCGAGTTCCGCACCGGATGCAACCACGCGGACACGCGCCGACGCCTCCACGAGCCCCCGCACGCTCAGGCCTCGTTCAAGGTCGGCAATTCGTGCCGGTCGGGCGACGACGGTCACCTCCGCTCCGGCCCGTGCCAGGAGGACCGCGTAGGTCGTGCCAAGGGCGCCGGCCCCCACGATCGCGACGCGCACGCTTGGCCCCCTACAACTCGACCCACTGGCCGGAGATGGCCGACCGTTCGATTGACTCCATCACCCGTTGCACCTCCAGGCCGACCTGGAAGTTCGGCAGTACTGCCTCCGGCGCCGTCCCTGCCAGGATGGCGTCGGCAAACACGTGCATTTGGGTCAGGTGATGCCGGGGCAGTGCCTGCATCGTCGTCCACTGGTTCCACCGTGCCCACGGCGTCCCGAGGCAGACCTCAAGTTGCGCGCGGTGCGAGTTGTCGTAGACCGCCCCACCCTCGAAGCCGCTCACCTCGACCCTTTGGAAGTTGGCGCGCCCCGCGTACGTGCGCGACGCCGACAGGTTGATGAGCGCACCATTTTCGAGCTCACCGATCACTTGCACGTCGTCGTCGACGTCGACCGGTGCCCGTTCGCTCGTCCCCTCGATCACGCGATCGTGCACGAAGGTCTTCATGTGCGCGGTTAGACGCACAATGCGCCCGCCCCAGAGATGCGTTAGCGAGATCAAGTGCGACCCGAGGTCCCCGAGCGCCCCGCTTCCTGCGATGGCCTTCTGGAAGCGCCAACGCATCGGCCCATCACCGAACGCATTTCCCTGCCCGTAGTAGCCGTTGACGTGCGTCAGGCGCCCGAGGAAGCCCTCGTCGATCAGGTCCTTCAGTAGCCGCGCCGCGGGTACGAACCAGTACGAAAACGGCACGAAGGTGATCACCCCGCGACGCCTCGCCTCAGAGGTCATCGCCTCTGCCTCGGCCACGCTCATCGCCAACGGCTTCTCGCAGCAGACGTGCACCCCTGCCTCGAGTGCCGCCATCACCGCGTCGAAGTGCGCCACGTGCGTCGTGCCAACCGTCACCGCATCGACCGGGTACTCCTGGAGCAGTTTCCGGTAGTCGGTCCCCCAGTTGGGGGCCCCCGCCTTCCCTGCGGCCGTGCGCGCGGTGGTTTCGTCCACGTCGGCGCACCATGCGAAGTCGACCTTGCCGTGGGAGAGCAGTTGCGGGATGTGCACTGCCTGCACGATTCCACCGCTGCCAATCGTCCCGACCCGAATCCGCTCCATCCCGAATGCCTCCCGGCCTCTCGCGTTCCCCCGGCCGTCCGGGGCGCACACCGGTTGGAGGGTACCCGCCGCAGGCAGTGCGGGTATAGTCGCCAATCTGGTGGCGCACTGCGGTGAGGCAGTGGTCGAGGTGGCGTGGTGCACCTCGTGCCTCGACGGGAACGTTGCGTCGCCGAAAGGTCGTGACCCGTGACCGGAGCCCGTCGCCCCCTGCCAGTGGCCCTGCAGCTCTACACCCTTCGGGCGCAGATCACCGACGCCGACTCGTTCCGTGCCACGATCCACGAGGTCGGTGAGATGGGCTACGACGGCGTGCAGTTCTACTCATACGCCGGTTTCGATGCTTCCGCGATGCGGTCGCTCCTTGCCGACGCCGGGGTGAAGCCTGCCGGCACCCACGTTGCCCTCGAGACGCTCGAGACCGACCTCGACCGTGAGCTTGACTACAACGGCGAGATCGGCAACCGCTGGATCTATGCGCCGTACCTCATGCCCGCCCGCCGGCAGGACCTCGCCGGGTGGCGCCAGGCCGCCGCCTCCCTGAACCAAATCGGTGCCCGGTGTCGTGAGCAGGGTTTCACCTTCGGCTACCACAACCACGACTTTGAGTACGCCCCCATCCCGGATGCTCCGCACCTCACGGGCATCGACATCGTCATCGGTGAGACCGACCCGGCAAACGTCTGCTTCGAACCGGACGTGTTCTGGGTGGCAAAGGGTGGTGCCGACCCGGTCGCGGCCCTGCGGGCGCACGCCGGCCGCATCCCGATCATCCACTGCAAGGACATGACTGGCGATGACCGGCGCACGTTTGCCGAGGTCGGGACGGGCATCCTCGACTGGTCCGGCATCCTTGACGCCGCCGACGTCGGCAAGGTCGAGTGGCACTGCGTGGAGCAGGACGCCGGGGACCGACCTATGGCCGATTGCGCGCGCACCAGTATCGGCAACATGCGGTCGTGGGGCATGGGGCTGAAGGGGCGGTGACGCAAGGACCGTCAGGCCCGTCGCCGTTCCGGCTCGACGGCCAGGTCGCGTTCGTCACGGGGGCGACCGGAGGGCTAGGGGCGGCGATCGTCATCGCCCTGGCCCGTGCCGGCGCTGACATCGCCCTCGCCGACCTGCCAACCCGGCAGGTGGCGAGCGAAGCCCTCGTCGCCGATGTTGTTGCCCTCGGACGCCGGGCGGTTGCGGTCCCGATCGACGTCACGTCGGTTGCCTCCATCCACCAGGCCGTTGCTGACGCAGAAGATCGCCTCGGGCCCCTTGGCGTCGCGGTCGCGAACGCCGGGGTCAATATCCGCAAGCCCGGTCTTGAACTGGCGGAGGCCGAATGGGACCAAGTGATTGACGTAAACCTGAAGGGCGTGTTCTTTACCTGCCAGGCGGTCGGCCGACGCATGGTGCCTCGTGGCCTCGGATCGATCATTGCGCTCGCCTCACAACACGGTGTCGTCGCCACCCCCCGATCTCCCGCTTACAGCGCAGCGAAGGCCGGCGTTGTCAACCTCGTCCGATCCTTGGCGGTGGACTGGGCGCCCCGAGGGGTACGCGTCAACGCCGTTGGCCCGACCTTCATCGAGACCGACCTGACGCGCGAGTACCTCGGTGATCCCGCCGTGCGCGCCGACATCGTCGGTCGCATCCCGTTGGGACGGCTCGGTACCCCGGACGAGGTTGCGCACGCCGTCACCTACCTCGCAAGCCCGGCGGCGAGCCTCGTAACCGGGACGTGCCTCATGGCTGACGGTGGTTGGACCGCCGTCTAGCCCCGGCGCGTGGTGGCGCACCCTCGTACACTCGGGCGAGGCGTCGCAAGGCGACGCAGAGGGGGCACCAGATGGTCGAACGCGCAACCGCCACCGGCAAGGTGCCGGGCGTCCTGCACCACCTGCGCGACCTCGGGCAGTCCATCTGGCTCGACACCATCAGCCGACCGTTGCTCGACTCCGGCGAACTTGCGCACCTCGTTGCGATCGGCCTCGGCGGCGTCACCTCGAATCCCAGCATCTTCGAGAAGGCGATCGGTTCGGGGAGCGACTACCCTGAGATTCCTGCGTTGCTCCTTGCCGGGCACGACGCCGAGGCCGTGCTCGAAACCGTCGCGGTTGCCGACATTCGGCGTGCTGCCGACATCCTGAAGCCCGCGTACGACGCGCGTGGCGCAGCTGATGGCTTCGTCAGCCTCGAGGTCTCACCCCGACTGGCCCACGACACCTCCGCCACCATCGAGGCTGCGCGACGCCTTTGGGCTGCCGTCGACCGCCCGAACCTCATGGTCAAGATCCCGGCCACGCGCGAGGGAATCCCGGCTATCGCCGCCGCCATCGCCGAGGGGATCAACGTCAACGTCACCCTCCTCTTCGCCGTTGACCGTTACCTTGACGCTGCCAGTGCCTATCTTGACGGCCTCGAGCGCCTCGCCGCGGTCGGAGGCGACCTGTCACGCGTGTCGTCGGTGGCGAGCTTCTTCGTCAGCCGGGTCGATACGGCCGTCGATGCCGAACTTGGTGACGCCCACCCCGAAGTGCGGGGCAAGGCCGCCATCGCCAACGCTCGCGTGGCCTATGCCGCGTGGATTGACCTCGCCGCGTCGCCGCGTTGGCGTGCCTTGGTAGGCCGCGGCGCGAATCCGCAACGGCTCCTCTGGGCAAGTACGAGTGTCAAGAACCCCGCGTATCCTCCCACCTACTACGTCGATGCCCTCGTCGGGTCGGAGACCGTGGACACCGTCCCGGCACCGACTCTCGACTCCATCCTCACGGGCGACCGCGAGGTGCTGCGAACGATCGATGCGCCGGGTGCCGTCGACGAGGCCCGTGCTCACCTCATGCGGATCCATGGGGCGGGAATCGACCTAGGCGCAATCACGGATCGCCTTGAAGCGGAGGGTGTGGCGTCGTTCGCCGCGGCATACGACGCGATCCTTCGAGCCATCGAGGCGCGTCGCCACTGACCGCCACGGCGCGCCGTTCCTAGCGGGCGGCGATCAAGGTGGTGCCTGCCAGGGCGAGGGCCACGCCCGCCCCCTGTACGCGCGCCAGCCGCTCACCAAGGAATATTCGGGCCATCAGGACGGTGATCACCGGGTAAAGCGAACTCAGGACGGAGGAAATGCTTAGCAAGTCTTGCATGCTAGCACCTCCGTAAAGCACGTTTGCAGTCACGTCAAGCACGCCGGCACCGGCGAGCCCCGCCGCGGCGGTTTGCGCCGTTAACCCGCTTGGGAGGAGCGCCGCCGGGACGAGCGCCTGACCACGTCGGGCGACGAGCCACATCACGATGGCCGCCGAGACCGACGTGACCCGCTGGAACAGCGCCGCGCCGAACAGCCCGCCGGTCGTTGCGTGGGCAAACAGGGCGAAGTACGCCCCGAACAGGATTGCCGCCACCACCGCCAGGCCGATGCTGGTAAGGCGGGGCGCCGTGGCAGGTGCGGCCACGCCAGATGGTGAGGCCGGCGCGACCGACGCAAGAATCACGCCCCCGATCGCCGCCGTGATCCCAGCCAGGCCATATAGGCCGACCGATTCGCCCGCCCACAGGCCAACTGCGACCGGCACGATGGCACCGGTCGCGGCGATCGGGGCCACGAGGCTGACCATGCCGGTCGCCAGGGCGTGGTAGAAGGCGGCGAGCCCAATCGCCCCGACGGCCCCGGCCCCGATGGCGTATGCCATCGGCTCGCCGTCCGGAACCGCTGAGCCGGTGGCTACGAACGCGATGCCAATGCCGACGAGGCCGAACGCCTGCGACACCACCATCACGGTAGTCGTCGGCAGTCGGCGTGACATTAGGCCGCCGAGGAAGTCAGAGACACCCCATGAGCATGCCGACGCGAGTGCCAGGAGGGTTGCGATCACCCCGGAAGCCTAGCGCGAGCGGCGGCCACCTCCGCCGCGAGGCGGGCGTTTCGTCGCACGATCTCGAGGTTCACGCGCAGGCTTTCGCCGCCGGTCTCCCGGTGGAAGTGGGCCAGGAGGAATGGCGTCACCGCCTTGCCCTTGATGCCTTGGCGCGCAGCCTCCGCGAGGCCGGACGCGAGCGTGGTGTCGTGGATCGCCTCGTCAAGTTCCGCCTCGGGAGGCAACGGGTTGGCGAGGACCAGGGCCCCGCCTGCGCCTGCCACCCCGGCGGCACGCAGCCGGTCACGAGCGCGCATTGCCTTCGCGACTTCCTCCGGCGTGTCAAGCGACCAGTCGAGGGCGACGCCCCCATCCCGCCGGTAGAAGCCTGGGAACCGGTCCGTCCGATAGCCCGCCACCGCCACGTTCAACGTCTCGAGTCGCTCCACCGTCGCCGCGATGTCAAGCAGTGACTTGACGCCCGCGCAGACGACCGTCAACGGCGTGCTTGATAGGGTCGCGAGGTCGGCGGACTCGTCGTAGGTCTCTCTTGCCCCGCGATGGACGCCGCCCAGGCCTCCCGTCGCAAACGTGCCGACGCCTACCGCCGCCGCGAGTGCCGCCGTCGAGGCGACGGTCGTCGCGCCGTCGATGGCCCGTGCGATCGCGAGGGGCAGGTCGCGCGCGCTCAGCTTCGCCATCCCGTGGCTTCGCACCAAGCGTGCCATCCCTGCTTCGTCGAGGCCGACCACTGGTTCACCCGCAACCACCGCGACTGTCGCAGGTACGGCCCCGGCGCCACGGATGATGGCGTCAAGTTCCCGTGCCAGCGTCTCGTTCTCGGGAAACGGGAGGCCATGAGCCAGCAGGGTGCTTTCGAGGGCCACGACTGCGCCCCCGCTTGCGAGGGCCGCGCGGACCTCGTCCCCGACGCGAACCGGGCCGATCATGTACCTGCCTCCGTGCCTGTCTCGTCGACGGAAAGCCACGATGACGACATGCCGTCCACCGACGCATTCAGCGTCACGTGCCCGCCCATTGGCAGAGTCCACTGGTGCGCGGTGTGGCCGGTTGGCCAGCCGTACGTCACTGGCACGCCAAGGTCGCCGAGCAGTTCGTCCAGGACCGCCTGCAGGTCGAGCGACGGCCGGTCGTCCGGGGGCCGTTCGCACGTCGGTGATGACCCGAATGCGATTCCCCGGCAGCCATCCAACGCACCGGACTGGCGGAGTTGAACCAGCATCCGGTCAATCCGGTAGGGCGCTTCCGACACGTCCTCAAGCATGACAATGTGCCCGGCAGCCTGCATCGCCCACGGTGTGCCGACCAGCGAGGCGACAAGGGCGAGGTTGCCCCCGGTCAGCGGTCCCGATGCCCTGCCGGGACGTATCACGCAGGACAGTGGGTTCCAACCGTCCGCGCCACCCGGTACTGGCAGCCGACCGGCAGCAGTTGCCGACATGAGCGCCTGGTGCAGGCCCCGGGTAGTCAGCGTTGGGCCGTCAGCCCCGAGGAGCGCTGCCACCGGTCCGTGAAAGGTCACCCACCCAAGCTCCTGCGCGATCCCGAGGTGCAGTGCCGTCACGTCGCTGTAGCCGACGAGCGCGACCGCCCGTCCCGTCGCCTTGACACGCGCCCAGTCGATACGCGGAAGCAGGCGCGTCGCACCGTAGCCTCCGCGGGCGCACCAGACTGCCGCTACCTCACGGTCGCATAGGGCACCCTCTATCGCCGATGCGCGTGCGCCATCGTCCTGACCGGCCAGGTAGCCGCGCCCTCCTGGTACGAGCCATCGGGTGGTTGCCCGCAATCCCCAGGATTCAAGTACCCGTGTTGCGATAGCCACCGACTCAATGGCGACTGGGCGGCTCGGGGCCACGAACGCCACGAGATCGCCCTGTCGAAGGGTGCCCGGGCGGATCCTCGAGGTCGTCAGCGATCTCATTGCTGCTAATCCTGTCCGCGTTGAGCGTGCCCCGTGCGTCCAGATGGACGAGGGGGCGGTTCTGCGGTGCGACCAAATGAGCGCCTCGCCAAGTGCATACTCTGCGTGAAGACCCCTTCCTCCTCGCGGGCGGGTCATCGTCCCATGCGTGCGTCGTCGCGCGCTAGACTCCACGTCGGGCACGAACCAGATGAGCGAACCCACCAACCGGCACGACGACCCTTCCGATGCGGAACGCACGGCCGACAGCGTCGAGGGATGGCTTCGAAGCCTCGGACAGCGAGGCCCCGGCCACGAGGCCGAGGATCGTCCGCGGCGCTCAGGCGGCACATCGCGACGCGCGTCCTCTGGCGACGAGGAGGCGGCGGCATTCCTGCGGGCCGTGCAAAGGCTCGCCGGGTCTCCGAAGGCGCAACGCGTTCTCGCCGCGCGCCTGGCCGCGATCACCGAGGACGCCGAGGCCGATCCGGCGATGCGGGCCCTTGCCCAGGCACTAGGGTCGATCGAGGAGCATTTCGGCAATATCCTCGCGAGCCAAGGTGGTGCAGGGTCGGGCGCGACGGGTGTCCTTGATCGCCCTAATCTCGTCGACGCACACCAGCCGTCCCTTTCGGACGGGGGTGATGGCGGCGGCGGGGACGACGATGCTGGCGATGGTGATGACGGCGACGACGACGGCGAGGACGATGAGCCTTGGCCAACCGCGTTCGTCGGCTATCGCACGGGGCTCGTTGACCGCGTTGACGTCGGGAACTGCCGGGACGGATGTTGCACCGCCCTGTTCATCGACCACCCAGGGGTGCGTGCTGCCGTCTGGTTCCCAACGGAGCAGGCGCCCGAGTTCGTCGCGAAGATCGGCGAGTTCCTTGAACGGTCGCGTGGCGACACCGCCGACCTGAGCGTGCAGCCGTTCGGCGAGGGAGCCGCGCCCGGACGCGGCCAGTTGCAGGCGGCGATCCAGTTCTTCACCGACGACATTCACTGGGACGCCGCGGATCACGAGGCCGACCGCGCTCAAGGCGCCGTGGCGCGGTTCCGCGCCTACGACCAAGGCCTCGGTCATGGTGGTCCGGCCCTCATCGACGTCCTCGTCGATGCCCCGCAGGCCCGCGCGGTCCGCAAGGGCCTGCGGCGCGCCGCCCGGAATGCTCCTCGCGAGCAAGCCGACCGGCACGATCACTTTTAGGGCGTCTAGCCGGCTTACACCAATCGTCGTGCCGCCCAGATCATGAGGGCCATCCCGATGGCCCACGCGCCGAGGGCGGCATATCCCACCAGGTGGCCCACCTCCTCAGGCAGGTCCTGCATCACGACATCTTCCCCGATGGCGTCGTAGACCTCCCGCCAGTCGCGGCCTTGCGGGCGATTCAGCGTTCGTCCGTCTGTCTGCCGCGCGATGGCTTGCAGCACGCGCGGGACAAATGGAGCGGGCACGGTGTTCGGCGCCGGCGTCGGTACCGGGCCAACTGGGCCAATCGGGACAACGTGCACGGGAACCTGTGCCTCGGCCAGCGCCGTCGCGGAGACATCGACTGGGCGTCCGGCAGTCGCATCGCCGGTTGCCACGAGGATGATCGCCGCAGGTACCCGCGCCGGCGCACCCTCGGTCCCGCCCGCCCGCCCACTCGCCGTCGATGGGATAGCCGCAAGCGCGACGGCAAGCGCGTCTCCCGGTGCCGCACCGACGACGGTCCGGACGACCCCAAGCGCCGCCGTGACCGCGCCGTGGTCGTGCGTCGGGGGAGCAACGAGGTACGCGGTTGGGCCGTACGCCACGCCGGCAATCTGCAGGCGGGCCGGCGCCGCCCCGATGGCCTCTCGCGCGATGCGCCGTGCCGCCTCAAGACGTGACGGCGTCACATCGGTCGCGCGCATCGCCGCCGACACGTCGAGGACCACCACCACGGTCGCCCGATCGAGCGGTTGCGGGTGTGTCCACACTGGTCGCGCGAAAGCCACTGCCAGTCCCGCGAGTCCGGCCATGGTGAATAAGCCCGCGAGTCCACGCCGCCACCTGCCGTACCGAGGATTGGACGGCCCACCGACCACGCGGAACGCGTCACGCGTGCGCGCCCGGGTCGCCCGTGCCAGCCCGGCGAGGACAAGGATCACCGGAACGAGCAGGACCCCCCAGAGCAGGGCAGGTTGGCGCCACTCGATCCCATAGGCGCTTGACAGCTCCAGGAGGGCGTCGAGGGCCGCATCGGGTGTCACGGCGCGGCTACGCCGGGGGCAAGTGGTCCAGGACGGGGCGTGCGATCCAGCCAGAATGACGCCAGTACGGTGGCGATCACTGCCCCCAGCAGCGCACCCGCCCCGAACCAGTGGCCGATCTCGCGGCGTTCCCAGTCCCACCCTAGGGCACGCCCGAGGTCGGCGTAGATCCGGTTGAGGTCGCCCGCTCCCGGCGCGAAGTAGTACTGGCCGCCCGTCTGAGCAGCGATCTCGCCCAAAAGTGCTTCATCAACACTATTCGTGCGATTCGAGCCAGGCCCGAAAGGTGCTGCCCTTCCACCGATCCCAATGGTGAAGACGGGCACGCCCTGATCACGTGCTGATCCCGTCGCTACCTGTGGGTCAGTTCCTTCGGTGTTCTGGCCGTCTGTGAGGAGCAGCACCACCGCTGGTGGCACCGGTGGTCCGGCGGGCGCGCCGATCACGGCCGTACCGGCGTCCGGTGAAGCCGTCGTTGGGGACGCAAACGTCTCGGGTGGCAGCGAGGCCAACGCGACCTGCAATCCATCCCCGATCGCCGTGCCGCCATCGGACTCGAGGGCGTCGATGGCCCGGCGTACCGCACGCAGGTCTTCCGTGACCGGTTGGACCAGCGACGCCTGTGAGGCAAACTGCACCAGCCCGACACGGAACCCGTCCGGCAGGGAGGCCACGAACCCGCGTGCCGCCGCCTGCGCCGCTGCGAGGCGGGACGGGAACAGGTCCCGCGCCTGCATCGATCCCGACGTATCGAGCACCAGCACGATCGTCGTGCGCTCACGGGGTATCGGGGTGCGGAGCGCTGGCCGCGCGATGGCGATGGCTGCTAGCACCATGGAAAGGAGCAGCGCCGCTGCGGGCAGGTGCCGGCGCCATGCAGTCGACGGGCGCGTCGCCATCGCGGCGCGCAGCAGGGCGACCGCTGGGTGAGGGACGGCATCGGGTGCGCGCCGACCCTGAGAGGCAGCGTACGCAGCCAGCAGCACGAGGACTGGTGCCAGCCACCAGAGTGGGGCGGTGTCGGCGAGTTCCATCCCGTTCGTTCGTCCCGTGCCGTTGCCCTAACCTGCGACCTGCGCGCGACGCAGTCCCGTCGCCATGCGTCGGCGCGTCTCAAGCAGGCGGACGATCGACCCCACGACCGGTTCCGCGGTCGTCACTTCCCAAGCCAGCGCTCCGGCCCGCGTAAACGCTCGCTCAATGGCGGCGTGGCGACGGTGCGCGTGGGTCGCGTACGCCTCGCGAATCCCGGCCTGCGACGTATCCACCTCCACTTGTTCGCCGGTCTCCAGGTCGATGAAGGTCACCACACCGACGTCGGGCAAGTCACTCTCACGCGCATCTCGGATGATCACTCCGGTGACATCGTGGCGCGCCGCCAGTGCCCGTAGGCTTCGCGCCCATGCGGTCTCCACTGTCGGTCCGGAGGCGTCGTCATGTGCGTCCAGGGCGTCCGTCACGATGAAGACCAGCGCCCGCCCAGGGATCGAACCGACTGCTTGGTCGATCAGGTTCGCCAAGTCCGATTCCGGGCGTGCCGGTGACGCGATGTTGCGTTGACCGGCCGTGCGCAGCATGCCTTGCGCGACGCCGACCGCCCGTTGCAGCAGGCGCAGGACGTGCGTCCGGCCGGAAGCCGCCCCGACGCGGTCCGCCGGGCGGCGATGCACGCGGGGCGCACCGTCGAGACCTGCAGGGACGCGTCGACGCGCGCTCTCGATCCGTCGAGGCGTACGCGCACCCGTGCCTGGCACCGGCACTGACCCGCCGTAGATCAACGCGCCGACACGGTCTCCACGTGCTTGCAGCAACCGCGCGAGTGTGCCAGCCACCGCCAGCAGGCGCGACGCCTTCGTTTCCGTGCCCGACCCGAACGTCATGGACCCCGTCAGGTCAAGGACGAGCCACGCACCGATATCCCGGTCCTCGTGGTACCGACGTACGTGGGGCGTCCCCGTGCGCGCCGTCACGTTCCAGTCGAGGCTTCGCACGTCGTCGCCGGGAGCGTATGGGCGCAGGTCGGCAAGGTCGAGGCCGGGGCCGAACGCATCCGTCGGGTGCTCGCCTTGCCGGAGGCCGTCGAGGCGTCGCACGACGGCGAGGTCGAGGCGTCGCAGCAATCGTTCGGCACCGCCCGGGAGCGGTCCGGCGATTGCTGTCGCCGCCACAGCCGGGACGCGCACCCCCTCGGCACGGCGCCACCATCGCCATCCGGACGTCATCCGCGCCGCCCGAACTGCCACCACCGGCGCTTCACCGGGGCGGACGCACCGAGCGTGTTTGCCGCAAGGATCCGTTCCGACCGTTGGCCAGGCCCGGACAGCTCGCCCGCGTACCCCAACTGGGGCGTTGGGACCCGTTCAATGATCTGCTCGATGATGTCAGTCACCGCCACGTCCTCGGCCAGGGCCTCGTACGAGAGCACCAGGCGGTGGCGCAGGATGTCGGGTGCAAGCGTCCAAACGTCCTCGGCGAGGGCGTACTGGCGCCCGCGCAACAGGGCCAGAGCGCGCGCCGCCGTGATCATGTTGATCGAGGCGCGAGGGCTCGCCCCGTAGGTGACAAAGCGCTTGAGGTGCCCGAGATCGAACAGCGAAGGGTTGCGCGTCGCGGCCACCAGGTTCACCGCATACTCGTGCAGGCGCGTGTCCACCACCACCGTATCCGCCTGCCCCTGCCACCAGCGAAGGCGCTCCGGCGACAGCCTCGACGCCACCGTCGCCGGTGCACCGGTCACCCGCGCCACGATCTCCAGCTCATCCTTCAGGTCCGGGTAGCCCACGATGACCTTGAAAATGAACCGATCCACCTGCGCCTCGGGCAGCTGGTACGTCCCGTCGTGCTCGATTGGGTTCTGCGTGGCGAGGACGAGGAAGGGATCCGGCACCGTGTACGAGGCGCCACCGATCGTCACCTGCCGCTCCTGCATCACCTCAAGCAGCGCGCTCTGGACCTTTGCCGGGGCGCGGTTGATCTCGTCAGCGAGGAGGAGGTTGGCGAAGACCGGGCCGAGTTCGACGCCGAAGTCGCCGGTCGCCTGCCGGTAGATGCGTGTCCCGACGAGGTCCGCGGGCACGAGGTCGGGCGTGAACTGGATCCGCCGGAACGTCCCGCCAACCACCTCCGCGACCGTCCGCACGGCAAGCGTCTTGGCAAGGCCGGGCACCCCTTCCAGCAGGACGTGGCCGCGCGCAAGCAGTGCGACCAGCAACCGCTCGATCAGCGTGTCCTGGCCGACGATGACGCGCTTGATCTCGCCGAACGCTTGTCGGAGCTCCTCCGATCGGGCGGACGGTTCGACCTGTCCTCGGGCCACGGGCAGACCAGTGTCGTCGGGCCGGACCGGGCTTGCCAACGTCACGGCTTCCTCCTCGCACGGGCAATCTGCCCCGGGCAAACCGTACCGCGCCCGGACCTCGGGCGGGTACCACGGGGCGTGCGTGCCCTTCGCGAAGCCGTACCGATGCGGGGGCGTGCCTACGCCTCCGCGTGGAAATCCCAGAACCGGGTCGCCGTACCGCCCATCAACTGCGCCCGCGACGCCATGTCCGGAACTGCGACGTGGTGGCGCGCGAACGCGATGGCGTTGCCGTACCCCTCGCGCCCGGAGACCGGCGGGAAGTCCGACCCCCACATCATGCGCGCCGGGCCGAACGCCTCTATCGACAGGTCGACGAAACGCAGGGTGTCGAGGTATGGCGACCACGGGGAGGCGGTGAACGAGTAGAAGCCACTCACCTTCAGGACGCAGTGGTCGAGGTCGGCCAGTGTCAAGGCGCGACGGTACGTCGGGTAGGGTGCCTGCTCCTTGGGGTCTGGGTGGCAGAGGTGTTCGAGGTGCAGCCGCGCCCGGGTGTAACGGCGCGCCGTCGCCTGCATCTCGTCGGATGCGAGTTGGGTCAGCGTGCCGGCTATGGTGATGTTGAGACCGAGGGCGTCGGCACGATCCCAGAGGGCGCGTGCCTCGGGCATCCCGGCGAACAGGTCCGCGAGATAGAGGCGGATGCCCTGCACCGCCGGGTGGCGCTCGACCATCGTGGCCAGGCGTGCGGCGGCGCCGGGCTCGTGCACATCCACCAAGCAAGCGATGGCGAATCGACCGGGGTGCTTCTCGGCGCAGGCCACAAGGTAGTCGTTGTCGAACATGCCCATGTGTTGGATCAGCACGGCATGGTCGACGCCGTGGCGTGCCATTTGGTCAAGCAGGCTCTCAACCGGTTCGTACTTCGTCGTACCGGCGTGGACGTGCGTGTCAACCACCGGCGTCTGCGTGGTATCGGCCATCATGAAGCCCTTTCCCTCTCACTCGGCGCTCAGGCGCGCCCCGACGATACCCACCAGAACCCGTGACCGCGTCGTGACGTGGTCGAACCACGAGAAGAGACCAGGCGTGGTCATTGGAGACGTCGGCCGCCCTCGTCGGCTCAGGAAGTGACGCCCTCGCCGTCGCGCATTCCGCTACACGGCAAGCTCCGGTGCCACCACGTACATGAACGCATCGACCGGCCCACCCTCAGTCGCCACCTTCACACGTACCCGGCGGTACTCGTCGCCCTCGAACTCGTCTAGGCGGTCCCAGTGGGCCTGAAGGTCCGGTGACTCCAAGACCTCGACGGGAACGCTGTCGCCTTCATCGTCGAGGACCAACCCGGGGAAGCCGTACCCAGCGCCCCAGCCAACGTCCAAGAGCCGCCCGCGGACCGACCCCGAGAATCACCGCCCGCGGATGCCAGACACCTGCCCGTGATTCTTCTCCCCGGGCCGAAGGGTGCCGTACGTAGCGAGGCGTTCCATGGAGCCAGTGTAGGCGCGCTACCGATCATCGCCAACATCGAGCGGCCCGTCGAGGGCGGCGACCCACCAATCACCGGTCACTGGACGCGACGCGGGCGTTCGCCACGGTTCCGGCGCGCCCTGCACGACTACCAATGACGCCCCGGTCGCCTGCCTGATGGCGTCGAGGTTGTCGGATCGCCATGCCCGCCACGGCACCACGAGCCATCTCGGGCGTCCAGAGGGTGCAGCCAGTGCATAGGTTTCGGACGGCGGTGCGTGCGCTAACCAGATCGCCGCACCAGTCACGTCGGGGACGATGGTGACGTCCGCCCAGCCGGCGCACGCCCGCACCGCGACCGCCGGCCACGCAGACGGGCCGGTTCCACTTCCGAGGCGCGGTGGCGCGGCCCCGATCGGCACGACCACCGCGGCCCCCGGCAGCGTTGCCGGGCACAGTCCATTGGGTACGCGCGACGGGTCCCCAACGACGAATGGGACACCGTTCCCGGCCGTGACCGTCGGTACCCCCATGGAGAGTGCGCGGGTCCGAACGATTGGGACGAGGCCGAAACTTGACCCATCGGTCAGATCCATGATGGTTCCGACTCGATACCGCGCGACGGCACGAGGAATCCCTGCAACCGACGGTCCCTCCGGGGAGGTCATCACGATTGCGTCGACGGTGCGGTCCCACGGTCGGATCGTGGTGCCGAGTGCATGTACGCCCGCATCGACCGATGGCCCACCGCCAAACATCAAGCGCGGCCCGCCCGGCGCGGCGATGACCACAAGCGTTCCGTCCGATTGCCCCGCCAACGAGGGCACGACGACGCGTGCGCCCGGACCCGGGCCGGCAGCTACCGCCGGTGCACTCGTTGTGCCGGCAGCCGCCCCCCCAGCGGCGCGGGCGGTGTCGATGCGAGGCACCGTGATGAGCAGGATCGCCGCCGTGATCGTCCCAAGCCCAACGATGAGCGGCCCCCCGCTACTCGGATGGGATCGCGGCGGCCGGATTCGCGGCGGCGACTCGGCCGCCATGACGAGGAGCGAGAGTCCCACCAGGTAGCCAAGCGTGGCGAGTGGGTGCCACGGCGGCGCCGTCGTTGAGGTGCCCGGTAACGTCGCCGCCCATTCCACGAGCCGCACGAGAATCGTTGTCGGCGCCCACGCGAGCGCCCCTAGGGTCGGCATGGCCCAGTCGTGCGCGGTTGCCCACCCGGTCAGTGCGACACCGGTCACGGACAGTGCTGCCGACCCCGCCATGAGTGGTGGCACGAGAAGCAGGCCGGGCGTCGTGGCCATCACCCCGAGAAGGGGGACCGACCCAAACGTGCCCGCGAGGACCGGCAGCACGCACACTTGGGCCGCGATCGTCCCGCCGACCGCCTCGCGCACTCCGGCCGGCAGAAGCCATCCCCACCGCGCTCCCGGTGGTGGGGCCATGCGCGCCGCAATCCACGGTGCCAGCCAGATCAGCCCTGCCGCGCCGAGGAAGCTCAACTGCCAGCCAACGTCGTCGAGCGTTGGGGGGTCGAGCAGTGCAAGGGCGACCGCGCCCCACAGCAACGTCCCGGCGACCGCCGCCCGTCGGCCCGTCATCCTCGCCAACAGGCCGATCTGTGCCATGGCGGCGGCGCGCAGCACACTTCCGGAGGCGCCGACAAGCGCGACGAAGCCCCAGAGTGCCACCGACGTTGCGACCGCGCGGGCGACCTGCCACGGCAGGCGTCTTCGGGGGCGCCCACGGGTCATCAACCACCCGATGGATGCCGCCACGAGCGACACGTTCCATCCGGAGATCGCCACCAGGTGCGCGGCGCCAGTCGCGTTGAATGCGGCGCGCACCGATGCGGGGACACCCGTCCGGTCGCCAAGCAGGATTCCGGTTGCCAGTGATGCCTCCGGTTCCGGCAGCCACGCCTCGATCGGGGCGGCGAGCCGCCGTCGGAGCGACCCCATGGCGTCAGGTCCCGGCGTTGGTGGACCAGTGTCGCGGAGGTGAATCTCCCGCGCCACGAACGACGTCCGGGTCGACGATCCCGGGATTGCCTCGATGACGTTGCCCGTGGACAGGGCGATCGTCAGCGGCGCCTGCATCGTCGCCGTCCCGTCGGCCACCTCCCACGTACCGGTCGTGCGGGCGATTGCGTCGACGCGCACGGGGACCACCAGGCGTGCGCCTCGCCACTCGGGGTCGCCGATCACCACCCCACGCACCCCGACGACCCCAATGGTCACCGGTGACGGCGGGCCGGTATCCCGAACGGCCACCGCGCCTCGCAACGCACCCACGCTGGCGGCGAGCAGCGAGAGCCCCAACACCACCACCGACCCCGTGCGTGCGCGCCACGTCACCACTGCACCGGCCAACGCGATCACCAACGCCGCCGCGATGGCAAGGCCCCGGGTGGCACGGTCGCCATCCGAGGTCGCCTCCCCGGCCCACGTCAGCCAGAGCGAGGCAAGCAGCGCCGCCGGAACGCCGAGGATCACGTGACAGGCCCCGCGACCACCGGTCGGACCCCCATGGCGCTAGCTCAGGGCGAGGTACGGCAGCGCCTTCCGCAGGACCGCCGGGGTGAGCCCGGCCGCTCGCAGGTCCGCAACGGTCCGAATCGGCCCGTTGTCCGCCCGCCACGTCGCAACCCGCCTCGCCGAGACTGCGCCGATACCCGGCAGGCGCTCGAGTTGTGCGACGGTTGCCCGGTTGACGTCAATGCGGGCGCCCCCCTCGGGGTTTGCCGACGGTGAAAGCAGCGCCTCGAGCTCCGCGTCAGCCACGGATTTGGTTGGCGTCCCCTGCGCAGGGGCTTTTGTCGGGGCCAGGACCGCGCGCACCGGTGCGTTCACGTTCGATGCGTCAGGAGCATCGGTGCCGGTGGGCTCCCGAACTGGCGACCGTGCCGGTATCTCCAGGCGTTGCTCGTCGCGCACCCGTTGGGCGAGGTTGATCGCTGCGTCGTCCGCCTCGACGGTTACCCCTCCCGCGGCGTGCAGCGCCTCCTGGACGCGGTCGCCAACGCGCAGCTCGTACACGCCCGGCGACTGCACCGCACCGGTCACGTGGACCCGGATGGTCGCGCCAGATGGGACGAGCGGCGTCCCGGTCACCGTCCCGATCGGCGCGATTGGCCGCTCCCGGCACGCGACTGCGCCGGCAAGCAGGGCGACCGCCAGGATCAGGATTGGGGCGATGACGCGCCAGCGCCGTCCCCCCTCTCCCGTCGCCACGACGGAGCGATGAAGCGAGGTGGCCTCGGGGGTGAAGTTGGTCTCCGGCGCGGCAATGCCTGCGATCGCCGCGGGCGCGCGTCCGGTTGCCCCGCCCGGTCGTGATGGCGTCGTCAACGCCGCTCCCGCGCCCGTCCCGGTGGTACCGCACCCCGATGCTTGACGGAACGCACTGCCATCCTACGCCCCACCTGCCTTGGCGCGACGACACGCGTGCCCTTGGTTGGGCGTCACATCGTCACACCTTGTGACACAATGCGGCAGTCGATGGCGTGGAGTAGGATGCATCCCCTGATGTGGTCAGGGTACGCATCACGAAGCATCATCGCTGCCATCGCCGCGCTCCTTGCGGCCCTCATCCCCGCCATGCCACGTTCGGCCCCGGCGCCGCTCACACCGGTCCCGGGCACCGTTGACGTCGCGATCCGCACCGCGCGT
>CAILQO010000454.1 GCA_903836285.1 uncultured Chloroflexota bacterium | reverse complement strand
GTGATGATGATCGGCGAGATCGGCGGCTCCGAAGAGGAAAAGGCCGCGGATTTCATCAAGCATGAGATGACGAAGCCGGTAGTCGCGTACATCGCTGGAGTAACAGCGCCGGCAGGGCGCAAGATGGGCCACGCCGGGGCCATCATCTCCGGCTCAAGCGGAACGGCAGGTGCGAAGATGGACGCCCTGCGGTCCGCGGGAGCCCATGTCGCAATAAATCCCACCGAGGCCGGAGACCTCATGGCTCAGGTCGTGGCGCTCCTGTAGCGCGAGGCGCGTCTACACAACTAGTCGGGGTGGGTGATCGACACCCCACCTCGGCCTTCACATCAGCCACGAGCCAACCCAGCAACGCGCTTAAGCCACCGTAACCTCGGCCGCCTTCACGCGTTCGACGAGCAACCGCTCGAACTCAACGACTGGAATCTCGAGGACGCTCGCAGCTGACTCCTTAGTGTGGAGCCCCGCCTCGTAGAGGGTTACGACCGTGCCCTCGCGCATCGTCCGCTCGCCATCGGATGACTGCTCGAGCCGAACCCCACGTGCAGCATTCCTCATGTCGGCAGCGGCGGACACGTCGACCGTCGGTTGCGGGGTGGACGGGATCGGTGCCCCACTTGGGTCGTGCGGATCGTCAAACGGGTGCACGGGCGCGACAAGCGAGCGAGACGACGTCACGTACGCGTTGCCGAGAAGGGTGTCGCCGACAGTGCGGATGAGCGCCAATGGTGACCCTCGCGGCGCTGTGAGAGCGGGTACGTCGACATCTGGCGACATGTCGCGGTACCAAGCCGGGAGCCCGAACGGTCCGGACTCGTGTGCCTTGTCGGGTTGGCGTCGGTACGAGGGAACCTGACGTAGAGCCGGTGGCGGCAACTCCGGATCGGGCGCGACTTCATCGAGATTCACGTTGGCGGCGCGCTCGACCGCCTCCATCTCCTCGCGGAACGTACGCTGCGCGTCCGCTACCTGAGACATCAGCTCCGCACGGAAATTCATCGCCTGGCGGTACCACTTGCCGGCTTGCTTCATGACCTCCGGGAGGCGTTCCGGCCCAAGGACGACCAACGCGACAATCGCGATAACCGCCAGTTCGGGAACGCCGATGTCGAACACATGGCGAGTATATCGGGGCACCCTTGCGCCACGGTCGCAGGCGCACTGATCTCCACCACCGCGGGGCCGGTGGCGCGCCAAGCGGTTACTCGGTCGGAGTTGCACCTGCCGGAGGTGGTGCGGTTCCCGCTTTCGCTGCTTTGGCCGCCGCACGAATGGCTGCCTCAATCTCGTCGGTCACCGCGGGGTGCTGCCGAAGAAACTCGCGTGCGTTCTCACGTCCTAGGCCGAGTTTCGTCTCGCCGTACGAGAAGTACGCGCCGGCCTTCTTGACTAGGGCCATCTCGACCCCCAAGTCAAGGATGCTCCCGGTCCGCGATATGCCCTCCGACCACAGGATGTCGAACTCGCAGACGCGGAACGGAGGCGCGACCTTGTTCTTGCGCACGGTCACCTTTGCGCGCATGCCAACAACGTCCGTGCCGACCTTGACGTTGTCAGTGCGGCGAATGTCAAGTCGGACCGAAGCGTAAAACTTGAGTGCCTTGCCACCGGGGGTAGTTTCCGGGCTGCCAAACATCACGCCAATCTTCTCGCGAATCTGGTTGATGAAGACCACGAGCGTGCGGCTGTTCGAGATGGCGGGGGTCAGCTTGCGCATCGCTTGGCTCATCAGGCGGGCCTGCAGGCCGGGTTGCGAGTCACCCATGTCCCCCTCGATCTCAGCGCGCGGCACGAGCGCTGCCACCGAGTCGACGACCACGATGTCAACCGCGCCGCTCCTGACGAGCATCTCGCAGATCTCGAGCGCCTGCTCCCCCGTGTCCGGTTGGCTCACGAGCAGATCGTCGATGTTGACCCCGCACCGGGTGCGGGCATCAACCGGATCGAGTGCGTGCTCGACGTCGATGTAGGCTGCGATACCGCCGATGCGCTGCGCCGACGCGACCACGTGCAACGCCAAGGTCGTCTTGCCGGAACTCTCCGGGCCATAGATTTCAACAATGCGCCCGCGCGGGAGCCCACCGATGCCAAGTGCGAGATCGAGCGCAAGAGCGCCTGTCGGGATCGCCTCAACCTGCATCTTGGCGGCACCGTCGCCAAGGCGCATGATCGCGCCGCGCCCGAACTGCTTCTCAGCCTGGCCAATCGCAAGGTCGATTGCCTTTAGGCGCTCGACGGTCGCCTTCTCGGACCGCTCAAGCGCGCCGCTCGCGGCAGGTACGGCGCTGGACATCGTTGGGGCCTCCTCCCGGCGCGCGCGCGTCGCGACCTCCGGGGCTTCAATAGTGGCGACAGCGTTGGCGAACGACGGCATGCGGGATCCCTCCTGTGGGCGCCAGCATACCGGACATTTGTTCTAGAACGCAAGTCCTAGATCACGTTTCGTCAACGTGGAACGAGTGTACGCCTGACGTGGGCTTGTCCCACCGCCACGCATAGCGCGGCCGCCTGAACGGCGTCAAAGGGCTTCGCACCTTGCCGACGAGACGGACCCGCATCTTGCACTGATCGAACAGTGACCGTTGTAGGTCCCGCTCGGCCTCCCCTTGATTGACCACGATGAGCGTGCCGCCGGGCAGGAGCAGGTCTCGCACGTGCGTAAGCAGAGTTTCCGGCTCGTACAAGCGTGACGGCAGCCCCCAGGCAGCGTGCGGCACCGGGTCAACGAACGGGAGTATCCAGGTAATCGTCGCGTACGGGCCCACCAGGTCCAGGACGCTTCCGGCGACATATCGCGCGCCCGGAAACGCTCGTGCGACTCGTTCACCATGAGCCCGGCGCGTCGAGAGCGACAAGTACCTGCGGTGTGCATCTACCTCAACGAGGTCCCATCGACCGGGCGCGAACGCAGCGAACGCAGGGAGGTTTGACCCGTTCTTGCTTCCGACGTCGAGCGACGGACCATCGGGCCGCGCCGACACGCTGCCGACTTCGTCGAGAAGATCGAGGATGTACGCCGCCTCGTGCAACTCATTGACTGTAAGTACCGATGGCCACATCGACATCGCCCTCGAATGGCGCGCTCGCAGTCGCCGCAGCCGTTCGACAAGCCTAGGTTCGAGCTCGGCCTCCAAGCGATCCCAACTTCCGGCGACTCGCTTCCATGCGGGAGCGGACACCCGAGCAAGCGATCGCCAGCGGAACGCCAGGTCGCGACCGAAGTCCGCGAGGTCACGCACTCGCGCGGTCCGGGTCTGGGGCGGTCTCACCCACGCCGCCGTTTTCTCCCGCGTCGAGCACCTCGGGACCGTTCTCAGCGCCGCGGTACCGCCTGCGTGCGCCCCGCAGGTCGAGAATGGTCGCGACACCGACCGTCACCAGGCCACCTCCCAGTGCCATTGCCCCGGCAATGGTGATCGCGAGACCCAATCGGAACGATCTCGACCGGTAAGTGAACTCGACCCGGTTCCGCCCGAAAGGTACCTCGACACCGCGAAACAGATAGTTGGCGCGGTACACAGTGGTTGGTTCTCCACCGATTGTTGCCTGCCATCCCGGGTAGTACAGGTCAGTCAGGACGAGGAAGGCCGGAGCCTTCGCGTCGACGTCAAGGACGACCGACTCGGGGGCCAGTTGCGTCAGCGTGACCGTGCCTGACTTCGATGCGCTCCGTCGCGCAGCAAGGTCGTACGTGATCGGGACCGCAGGTTCGGACGGCGCGGTCGGTGGGCCGAGGCGCTTTGCCAGCGATGCCGCCGCCGACCCGATCCCGGCATCGACGTCCACCGGGTCAACCTCAAGGATCGCCATCCGCTCAGGTGACCAATCACCGCGCGCCATCCGCTGCAGCGACTCTTCCGCTGCGTCCATGGTCACCACCGTCGGCACCAGAAACGCACGGGGCAGGGCTGTCGGGTTCTCGTACAGGATTGCCTCCGAATCGGCGTACACCTTCTTGAATCGGGCGTTACGGGAGATGTCGGCCTGTTCAAGATCCTTCGTGGTGTCATTGAACACGGCGATCCCGAAGATCTCAAGTTGCGCTGTCGGATGCAGGAAGGAGACCTCAATGCGGTCCAAGGGCGTCACCGCCCCGAGCGCGAACTCCGCGTAGTACATGTGCGCCGCAAAGGTTTGCCCGGGCGGACGGCTCCGCACGTCCAGCTCACGCCACGTCCGCGCGACTTGCGCCTCCGGTGGCATCTGGTGACTGACCTTTCCCGCGAGTTCCGGACGCTCCCAGTCCCATTCGGCGGTGTGGATCCCTGCCTGCATCGTCAGTTCACGGCGAGCACCTGCGGCACTGACGACGGTGAGCCTCGCAACGGGTTGCCCCTGCGCCACGCCAGTAGCCCATCGCATCGTCGACACGACCCGGATCGAGTCCCCGGACGTGTTGGCGAGGTTCACAACTTGCCTCGCCCCGCCATTCGATGCCGTGCTCGAGAAGAGCGGGCGGTCGTTATCGAACGATGTGAGGTTGAACGACGGCAACGGACGAAACGACGCGGTGGTCACGAAGAACCTGACGCCCATCAGGTCAAGGAGGCGATTCGGGGCAAACCAGGCGGCCGCTACGAAGCGGGTGTGCCGATCCGGTTCGAGCGACGAGTACCCGTTCGCTTGGCTCACACCTGCGAGGAGAAGCCGGTTCGGTTCGTCACGCGTCCCTTTCTGGGTAAACACCCGATACGTCGCACCGTCTGCGGCAGCCATCCCAGGTTGCGCCGACAGGAATCGACCGACCGCTCCCGGGTCGCGAATCTGCGCGATCGACTGCGTCGGGTGGAATGTCCGTGCGATTGCCCCCAAATCAACGGCGAGGAGCGCCACGAGTGCCGCCTGCCACACGATCCCCCCGGCGCGAAGACGATCCCACAAGGTGAGGACGACCACAACGGCCACGAGGATCCCGACCTGCCGGGCAACCTCCGGTTGCGCCAAGTCAAGCGACGCAAGGGCAAACTGGTAGAGCTGCTCGACATTGAGGCGCGTGTCGAAGCCTCGCATCACCACGAAGTGGCGCTGCAGGAACGCGATCGCCTCATCCTTGTGGTGCGTCGCGTATGCCCCGATGTACGCAAGCGTGGCCGGTCCCGCGACCGCGACGACCTGAGCCAACCCAAGAAGCAGGGCGAACCCGAGGCGTCGCGAAGTCGCGATCCATCCGCGGTCCGCGTCGCGCGCCCGGTCGAATGCCCACTCACGACGAAGCGCATCGGCACCGAGCGCCGCGAGTACCGCAAGGCCGAGTGTCGACAGGAAGACGAACCGGCCAGGGGCACGCAGCGCCGAAAACCCGGGCAACTGCGACATGGAGCGATGAGCATCGAACGGCGAGTGTTCGCCGACAGACAACGCGAGTGCGACGACCGTCATCGTCCCGAAGTACCAGCGGGTGCGCGACCGGCCGAAAGCCAGCCCGAACGGTGCCAGGCAGAGGGTGGCCAAGCCGACATACCCGAACACTTCCCACCGTGACCAGAGGCCCCAGTACCGGCGCACCTCCTCTGGCCACGATGCCGTCATGAACGCGTCGGGGAGCAGAAAGGTCAGGAAGTGACTGACCGGCAACTGGTACTCAGTAGCGAAGGAGTAATCGACGCCGCTACCGCGAAACGAGTAGGTACCGAGTTCGAAGAGTGGCACCAGTTGCACGGCAGCCAGCGACGCCCCGATGCCACCGGCGGTTGCCACGACCCCGGCACCGACGGCAGCCCGGGTGAAGACCTCGCGAACGCCTTGCACCGGCAGGAACGCCACGCGTACCGCAATCCGCTCCCAGCCGACCAAGTAGCGTTCGACGCCACGACGACCCTCGTGTGGGGTCGTCGCCGATCCGTCCCCTACCGGGCCGACGACCACCCTGTAAGTAACGTATGTCACGAACGCGATCGCTGACAGGATGAGCACCTGCACATGGACGATTAGCCCCTGCAGCCCGAACGGCACGGCGGCGACCAGCGCATAGCCCCAGCGTGCGCGTCCGGATCGACGGACCGCAAGTTCGCCGAAGCAGAGGGCGAGGGGAAGCCAAGTCGCGCCGGTCGCGATGTTGACGTGGTGGGCCTGCGCGACCGCGAAGCCGCCAAGACCGAACGCGAGACCGCCGATGATTGCTCCAGCACGCCCCGACCCGATCGATCGCACGAACGCGTAGGTGAAGGTCCCCCCCTGCAGCAACCGGATCGGACGTTGCCAAGCGAACGCGTCGTCGACGGGCAACAAGAGCAGCGACAGGATGTGGATTGGGTAGAGGACCCCTGCCTCGCCATCAGCGAACAGCGGGTACCCCGTCAGCAAGTCGGGCGACCAAAGGGGCAGACGTCCGGTTCGCCACGCCTCACCCAGCACCGTGAAGATCGGGTAATAAAAGACCCGCGTGTCGTTCTCGACAATCAGGCGACCGCCCTCGAACGCCGGCGCTACGACGCCCCAGATGATCCCCCAGACGACGCCAATCGCCGCCACGTCGCGGACCACCCAGTTCGTGAGCACCGCAACCAAGCGCGCCCAGACATCGGCCCAACTGATGCTAAATCCGACCCCGAAGCGGTTCGTGCGTGCGAAGCGATGCCCGGCGCGTCTGAAGCGGTCCGATCGACCGGCCGGTTCACCATCGCCTTCGCCGTCTCCGACGGTCACGACTGAAACCTCGACCGCATTGACGCGCGACCGCACCGAATCGCTCGTCGCGCCACGGTCCTGTTTCCCTCGCGCCTCACCCTCCATGGGTTACGCGGCATCCATCGGGCGCGTCGCAACGACGATGGCGCTCAAGCCGAATGGCAGATCAGAATGCCGGAGGAGCACTGATTCGGCTGTGAGCGTCGCAGCTCCGACTGCCTGGACGACCGCCGACGCCGGGCGGACGTCCGATTTCGCCTCCTCCGGAGCGGGCCAGCTTCCCCTAGGTCGATGGTTCACGCCCTTCCGGGCGAGCCGCGACGCGATTGCGGCCGGGAAGAGGAACGCGTTTGCGTACGTTGCCCGGTCAATCTCGAGGCCCGCCCCGGCAACGCGAGCTGCAAGCCGGGGCAGCCGGTAGCGTTCACGCGTGTGCACGGCGACGTCATGGGCGCTGCGCAATGAATCGAATGCAGGCACGCGAACGCACGCCCACCCGCCTGGGCGCGTGACGCGCGCGATTTCGGCCAGCGCACGTCGGTCGTCCGCCACGTCGAGGTGGTAGATAACGTCGAGGCTCAGCACCCCATCGAAGCTTCGATCAGCGTATGGAAGGGCTGAGACGGACCCCCGCGCAAGGCGCTCCAGCCCGCGTCGCGACCCAAAGTGGAGCGCGTCCGACGAGAGGTCAATGCCAAAACCGCGTCGCACTCCGGCTTGCCCGGCGCGACGCTGCCACCAGGCCAACGTCCCCCCCGTGCCGCAACCTGCATCCAGCACTCGATCAGCCGCATCCAAGCGCGTTCCGACGAGCGCGCGCACAATCGCACGCATCCCGACGTACCACCAGAGCGTGTCCTCCACGCGGTACATCGCCTCGTACTCGGCCGGCTTCATGGGTGCGCCCCCCAGAACCGGCGGAATACGCGTTTGTCCCCGGGCGCATGGAGGCGATCTTGGATCCAGCCGTGCCACCGCCCCAACCCGGGGCTGCAGTGAGCGGGTGCCGTGGCTGGCGACTCGCGGTTCATCGTGGCGCTGAGAGGGTACCGGCCC
>CAILQO010000453.1 GCA_903836285.1 uncultured Chloroflexota bacterium | reverse complement strand
GCCAAGGCGTGGATCTTCCACCGCGCGTCGGGGTTCAGTACAGCATATATCGGGTCATCAAACCTCACCCATCAGGCTCAACGGACCGGTCTTGAGTGGAACGTCCGGGTATCGGGTGCCCGCAATCATGGCGTCGTCGAGAAGATGGCCGCAGTGTTCGACGCCTACTGGGAGAGCCCGGACTTCGAGGCGTACGACCGGACGACGTTCCTGGAGCGGGTCGAACAGCGGCAACCAGACGGGCCAGTCTGGCCAACCGAGCTTCGCCTACAGCCCTTTCAGGAAGCGCTCCTTCAGCAGATTGAGGTGTCCCGTCGCTTCGGTTTCCACCGAAACCTCCTCGTCGCCGCCACCGGCACGGGCAAGACCGTCATGGCGGCGGTCGATTACGCCAACCTCCGCGAGCGATCACCAAACTTGCGCCTGCTCTTCGTCGCCCATCGCGAGGAAATCCTCGACCAGGCTCGCAAGACCTACCAGTTCGCGCTCGCCGACCCCGGCTTCGGCGAACTCTGGGTCGGGAACCAGACGCCGACTGCTTTCACACACGTCGTTGCGTCGATCCAAACCCTTCATAGCGCAAATCTCAACCGGATTCGCCCCGATCACTTTGATGTCGTCGTGGTCGATGAGTTCCATCACGCAGCGGCGGCGTCCTATCAAGCCCTCTTGGATCACCTGCAACCCCGTGAGCTTCTCGGACTGACGGCCACGCCGGAACGGTCCGACGGCCTGTCCATCCTTCACTGGTTCGGCGACCGGATCGCCGCCGAGTTGCGACTGTGGGACGCGATCAGCCAGCAGCGATTGGTGCCCTTCACGTACTACGGCGTCAACGACAGCGTCGCCGACTACACCCACGTCGCCTGGACGCGCGGACGTGGCTATGACGTCACCGGAGTGTCGAACCTCCTCACAGGCAACGACGCCTGGGCAAGTCTCATCATCAGCCAAGTACGTCGTCGTTCACCGGACACCAAGGCCATGAGGGCGTTAGGGTTTTGCGTCAGCATTGATCACGCTAGGTACATGGCGCGGAAGTTTTCGGAGGCGGGAATCCCGTCGGTCGCCATCTGGTCCGACACGCCCCGAAACGAGCGCGCCGACGCGCTTCGCGCCTTGGGATCGAAACGCGTCAACGTCCTCTTCTCCGTGGACTTGTTCAATGAGGGCGTCGACGTGCCCTCGGTGGATACGTTGCTCATGCTCCGACCAACTGACAGTCCAGTGCTCTTCTTGCAGCAACTCGGACGCGGCCTACGTCGCCATGCTGGCAAGACCCACTGCCTCGTCCTGGACTTCGTTGGCCAACACCGCAAGGAATTCCGGTTCGATCGGCGGTTCCAAGCACTCCTAGGCGGATCCAGAAGCGAGTTGGTGACCCAGATCCGCGGAGGGTTCCCGTTCCTCCCCGCCGGGTGCCACATGGAACTCGACGCAATCGCGCAGGAACGTGTCCTGGTCAATATCAGGCAAGCGATCCCGGCGACGCTTCATGCACGTGTTGCCGAACTTCGGTCGTTCGGTCGAGACGTTGACCTGCAAACTTTTCTTGACGAAGCCGGCCTAGAACTCGGTGACGTCTACGCGAACGACTCCGGATGGTCAGACCTGCGGCAGCGTGCCGGATTGGCGGTCTTGCCTGCGGGACCGGACGAGTACGCGCTCCGGCGCTCCTTGAGCCGGCTCCTGCACATCGACGACGACGAACGGCTTGCCTTTTACGCCCGGCTTCTAACAAAGAGAGAGCCACCAGATCCGTCTACGATGGATGATCGTTCTCGGCGATTGCTGCGGATGCTCATCATCCAAGTGCTCAGCCAGGTCGCGACCCGCACCACATCCTTGGCCGATGGATGCACGCTTCTCTGGAGTCATCCGCAAGTCATGGCTGAGCTTCGCGAGGTGATCACCATCCTCTGCGCTAAGCGCTCGCACCTGACGCAGCCTCTTCGGATCCGACTGACTGTGCCACTGCACATCCATGCCTCGTACGCGCGGAGTGAGATCCTTGCCGCGTTCGGGCTGGGCGAAGGAGCGCAAGAAGTCGCATGGCGGGAAGGGGTGCGATGGGTCGCGAACGAACAGACCGACGTGTTCCTTGTGACCGCAGATAAGACAAGTGGCCAGTTTTCGCCGACAACCAGATATCGCGACCACGCAATCAATCGCACGCGCTTCCATTGGGAAAGCCAGTCACGAACCACCGCAGACAGTCCGACTGGTCGGCGGTACCAGACGCACGAGGCCGCCGGCACGCACATCGTGCTCTTTGCACGTCATCGCCAGGACGACCGGGCGTTTCTCTGCTTAGGCCCGGCATCCTACGTTCGGCACGAAAGTGAGCGCCCGATGCAGGTGACGTGGCGCCTGCACGTCCCAATCCCCGCCGACGCCATGGGCTGGCTGGCGATGGCGGCGTAGCTGCAGGCCTTCGACCGGGCAGGGCACAGGGGCATGCCAAAGAGGTCCGTATCCTCGCGGCGTGAGCAATGAACGCGACCGTGCCCTGACATTCGACCGTGTTGAGGGCGACATCCGGCACCGGTTCCTCCGTCACGGGCCCGTCGCCGCCCACGTGGCGCTCACCTCCGGCGCAACGCCACGAATCGTCGTTGCGTTCCCGGCAGGGAACCGGGGCGTCCTCCTCAGCGGCACCACCCATGACGGCAGGGTCGCCCTTGACTTTGGCGGGCCGATCGTGGCACTGGACCCCGAGACGGACGGCATCCGCGGCGTCCTGGTCCCGATCATCGCCGATGCTTTGGCGGTCCGTTTCACCCACGCGGTCCTCGGAAACATCCGGACGATCCGCGATGTCGGGTACGGCGCCCTCCCGTCCGCGCGACTGTCACGCTACGCGAAGGTCGTCACTGGCCCCGCTCACGACCGCGCACTGGCCATCGAACGAGGCGACCTCGACGAGCGCCACGTGCACGCGCTGGCGATCGAACCCCGCGACGGATCGGATGTCGCCGTCGAACCTGACGGGACGATCATTCTTCAAGCAGGACCGGATAGGACGGTGCGGGCGGACCTCATCGCGACGTGCGACGCCACGCCGCTCACGCCGATACCGTCAAGGAACCTGCTTCGTGGTCGCGCGGTCGCTGGCTCGAACGATGCCTTCGCGACCGCCGGTACGGCGCGCGACCTCGACTCGCTCGCGTTCTTGTCGTACCGGGAGAAGTTGCTCGCGGGATCGTGGCAGTACCTCACCTACTTCGGGCGAGACACGCTGCTGTCGCTGCGGCTGCTTGCGCCCGTCGCAAGTGCCGACCTGTTCGAGGCCGGACTCGGCGCGGTCCTTGACCGGCTTGCACCGGACGGCACCGTTGCCCACGAGGAGACACTTGGGGAGTATGCGCTCCTCGAGCGGGAACGTCGGTCTCGGCATGCAAGGCGGCGGGCAGGTCACTCAGGTGCCGACCCCGTCCGTCGCTGGGGCGGAGGGCGAGCCGCGGCCGTCCTCGACGACAAGATGGTCGATGACGACTTCCTGCTCGCACCGGTCCTGTTGACCTACCTCCTCGACATTGCGGCGGCAGATCGTGCGATGACCTTCCTAAACACGGGCGGTGGGCGCTACCTCGACGCCGTTCGGGCGAACCTGACCATGGTCACCGACCGTGCGCGCCCATACGCGGCGTCAAGCTCAGCAGCCGACTTGATTCGCTTGCGCCCCGGGATACCGGTTGGCACGTGGCGGGATATTGCCGAAGGGTTGGGCGGCGGTCGTGTCCCGTACGACGTCAACGTCGCCCTCGTCCCGGCTGCCCTCGACGCCGCCGCCCGATTGTGGGCGAGCGGCCCCATTGGGCCGGACTCGGAGCGTGCCGCTGACGCGCGAGCGCTCGCCGCGGCGTGGGGCACGACCGCGCGCCATTTCGCCGTCGAGATTGACGGCGAGACCGCACGCGAACGGCTCGCAGCCTTCATCGCAGACCGGGGCCTGCCCGGTGGCGATATCGCGGCCCAGGCAATCGGGGACGTGATTCGCTTTCCGGCAATCGCCCTTGATGCCGAACTGAACCCCATCCCGGTGATGCACGGAGACGACTGCCTCGCGATGCTGTTCACCAACCCGGCGGCGAGTGCCCTTGACGGGATGGCTCAACGGATCGCGGACCCGTTCCCTGCCGGCTTACGCGTTCCGAATGCCGGGATCGTCGTCGCAAACCCGGCGTTTGCGCCTGCGAACGTCCAGGGTTTGTTCACCGCGGGCCACTACCACGGCACGGTCGCGTGGTCGTGGCCCCACGCGGCCTACGCCGCCGGCCTGGATCGCCAGTTGGCGCGTACCGACCTGCCGCCTTCGACGCGCGCACGCCTCGAGGCCGCCAGAACGTGGCTGTGGGCTGGCATTGACGCAACCGAGCCGCTCAGGGGCACCGAATTCTGGACCATCGCCGTCCGCGATGGAAGGTACTTCGCCGTCCCGGCACAAGGCGCGGGGATCGTGAACGAGAGCAATCCGGTGCAACTCTGGAGCACAGTGTGGCTCGGCATCGCCCGGCCGCCAGGCGTTGCCAAACCCAGCTAGTTCCCGGCGGTACGTCAGGCAATCGGTGAAGCGGCGGTCCAAAGGAAACGTTGACGGACATCGTCCGCAGTGCCGGTGCGGCGCACGATCACATCGATCCGCCACTCGCCGGCGATGGTCGGCAACCACGCTGCCACCCGATTCCCTGCCTCATCCAAGACCGCCGTCACTTGCACTGCACCGAGTTCGGCGACCGGAGGGGTGAACGTGAGCGCCACGCGCTGCACTGCCCCCGCGGTCGGACCACCCAGCTGCACGACCCACACCACGCCGCCGTCGGCGGTCGCTGCCGGAGCCAAGGCGAGTTCAAGGTCGCTGACACCGCCCCCGAGCGACACCGGCTCCCCGGCGCCGAGGAGTGGGCTCGCACCGCCGACAAGGACACCGTGAAAGCCAGGCGCCGCGTGCCCATCCTCGGCTGAGACTGCCACCCACGCCACGGTGTACGCGCCCGGCGGGCACTCAGGCAACGTTGCTATCAGGCGCGTGCGATCTATCGGGTCGATTCCCCCTTCGACGCCCGGGACGTCTGTTCCGGACGCATCAAGCAGGCGCAAGATGGACCCTCGATCGAGCAACGCTGAGAACGTCAACTCGACCGTGCCCGGAAGCGACGTGTGCACGCCTGGCGGAGGGTTGGCACGCACGAGGTACGCGTGCGCCGAAGCGATGCTTGGGGTGCCCACCGCCATCGTGCCGCCGGATGCGACGGCGATCAGTACGGCTTCCCGACGAGTAAGCGCGCCGCGACGACCCAACCGGTTCCTCCTCATGGCGCGCGTCGGCGCACCATCAAGCGTACGCGCCATCGTGTCAGGTGTCCTCAGAAGCGCACGTCAGTGGCCGTGGGCGCTGTCCGACGAGGTGGCGTCGCCGCCCATTTCGCGCAGCCAGGCGTACGCCTTCCTCGACATCCTGTGCTCGATGTCATGGACGGACTTCGCAGGTTCGGCGGCGGCGGAGGCATCCGCGGCCTGTACCGCGGCTGCCAGGTCGCGCAAGCGCTCGGCGAGTGCGTGGCCGTCGTCGTGGAGTGCAGGCGGCCACTTGATGGCCGCTGCGACAATGGCGGCGTTTTGAACCTTGCCGAGGGTTCCGACTGGGATGTCACCGCCGGCGATGGCCGTGTCGATGCCGTGGAAGCCGACACCGTCCAGATAGGCAACCGCAGCGATAACTTGCCCAACCATCGATGCGTGGGTCACGTCCGCTTGGGCCGTCAGTGGTGCTGCCAAGGTGACGACTGGTGCCGGGTTTGGCTCGCTGGGGTTCGCCCACTCGACGACGCTCCCGTCCGAATACGTCTGGGAAGCCCTAACCAAGACGCGCCCGGGTTCGCCGCCGTTCCGCGCCTGAAACGCAAAGATGCCAATCTCGTCAGACGCGATCGAACCTCCCGCCCACGTGACGGCGGTGACTTGCCCACTGGCGTCCCTCTCGACAGTGCGCGTCCAGCCTGGGGTCGGTGCAAACCGCGAGACCAGCATTCCGGTCGGGAAGTCGAGGCGTACCTTGACGGTTGGGATTGGCTTCTCCGACGGGACGCGCACCGTGTACAGCTCGTACGCGTTGATCAGGCTCTGGTTCGGCACAACGGTGACGTGCGCACCGGCAACCTGCGCCCCCATCAGCACGCCAATCAACGCCGCTGCCCCAGTGATGCCAAGCCGTGACCACGTCCCCATGAAACGTATCCGCATTTCTCCAACCTCCTTGAGGATGTCGACGCGCGCGATGTTGCGACGCACGCCGGACCCCTCTGGGAGTGTCGGCCCAACGCCTGCGGTCGTCGAGGGTTGGTTTCGTGCCATCCGGTCGACCTGCCTGGACCACTCGGACCCGCATGGCGTCTCACCGCTCTCGGCCCTTGGCTACATCGCGGCGCCACCGTCCACGACCAGTGACGAACCGGTGAAGGCGGCAGCCTCCGCCGAGAAGGCAAACCGCACTGCCCGTGCAACGTCATCGGGCGTCATCAGCCGCCCCATTGGAGTCGAGGCGACGCGCGAGGCGTAGTTCGCCGGCTCGTCGAGCGAGGTCGTGGCGTCATTGGGGCTGTAATCCGTGTTGGCCCGCAGGAACGGGGTGTCAACGTGCCCGGGTGAGACGAGGAGGCACCTGATCCCGTCGGTCGCGTACGAAAGGGCAGCGGATCGCGTCAGTCCGACCAACCCGGTCTTCGCGGCGCCGTAAGCGGGGCTCATGGCCCCAGCACGCGTCGATGCGATGGACCCGAGGTTCACGATCGTCCCACCGCCCGCGCGGCGCATCGACGGCACGACCGCCTTGATCCCGAGAAACGAGCCGGTCAGGATGGTCCCGACAATCAGGTCCCACATTTGCTCGGTCTGCTCATCGAACGAAACGCGCACGTTTGCCCCAGCATTGTTTGCGAGGGCAGTCACCGGGCCAAAGGCGCCTTCGGCGACGCCGACGACCGCTGCCCATCTGTCGCCGTCGCGAACATCAAGCGTGCATGCGATCGCTAGCCCACCTGCCGCCCGGACGTCCGCTGCCACCGCTTCGGCCTTGGTGAGGTCGACGTCGGCCACCACCACGGACGCGCCGCTTGCGCCAAGAAGGCGCGCCTGCGCCCCACCGATGGCGCCTCCGCCTCCGGTAATGATTGCCACGGCGCCGTCAAGCCGGATGCCCATCGTTCACTCCTGTGCGAGCAGCCTCACCGTTACCGCGCGCCCTCGATCGACGCGAGCCCAAGTTGGTCGCCGAGGAGGTGCGCCGTCTCATTCCAGGCGTGGATCACCGGCCCGTCCGGCAAGAGATCGACCACTGCCAGCCCGACGTTGGCTGCTCCCAGCCGCCATGCGAGGTTCAGGTCCATCGCCAGCAAGTGGCATCCGAGCGTTCGGACCACGCCGCCATGCGTGGCCACTAGGACGGTCTCGCCCTGATGGCGTAGCCGGATTGCCTCGATGGCGGGTGCAATGCGGTCGCGGAGATCTCCAAGATGCTCGCCACCTGGCGGGCGGACGATCCCCGGCTGACGGCGGCGTGCCTCAGCAATCTCCGGATCACGTGCGACGGTTTCGGCGGACGTGAGTCCTTCCCACTCGCCGAAATGTAGCTCGCGCCACGCGCGGTCGCGCACCACGGGAAGATCCCGCCCCTCGATCGCGAGTTCGGCAGTGCGCCACGCGCGTTGCAGGTCACTGGCATACACCGCGGTGATCGGTTCCTCAGCCAAGCGGGCACGGAGGCGACGGGCCTGGGCCTCGCCTCGGCTGTTCAACTCGATGTCCGTCTGCCCTTGGATCCGGTTCTCGGCGTTCCACGTTGTCTCCCCGTGGCGCACAACGATCAGGCGGACGATGACCGCTGTCGCGTCGGAACGCGGAGTCGACGCTGGCCATGGTGGGGCCGGAGACTGGGGCGTCATGCGCGGCTCTCCGGGAAGCCGAATACGGGTGCAGGCCCAACACGGACGACACATTCACGCTCTTGAGCGGACAACGCATTGACAAGCACCGATGCCGTTGCACCAGTTGCCGGATGAACCCAGTCCGGGTCAAGGTCCGCGAGCGGGATCATGACAAAGGCACGCTCGGCCATCCGCGGGTGCGGGATTTCCAGCGCGTCCATCGATACAACGAGGTTGCCATAGCTCAAGATATCCACGTCCACCACGCGCGGGCCCCAGCGACGAGTCGGGCGCCTGCCGACGATGCGCTCGACCTCCTTGACCCTCGCGAGAAGCGATCCGGGTTCGAGCCACGTCGTTCCGCGCGCCACGAGGTTAAGGAACGACGGCTGGTCAAGGTCGCCCCACGGCGGGGTCTCAAACACGGATGACGAGGCCACCGAGACGCAGGACTGCGACAGCAACGCCAACGCGTGTGCCAGGTTCGCCATTCGGTCGCCGACGTTACCGCCGAGCCCGAACCATGCCGTGACCGGCAGGCGCGCGTCACCCATTGTTGCCTCGTGCCCTAGTCCGGGGTCCCGGCGCATGGGGCGCCGGGTGGCTCGCCGTTATACTCGGACCAGTTCGGAGGCGCAACGGGCGCGCGCCCAAGACGGCCTCCCCGGTGGGGACGATGCCTGTCTACGAGTACCGATGCACCGCTTGCACGAGACGATCGACCCACTTCTTCCGGTCGTTCGCGTCAGTGACGACCCCCGCGTGCCCGCACTGCCAAGCGGCTCCCGAACAGATGAGCAAGCTGGTCTCGAAGTTCGCCGTCCTTCGGGGCGACGAGGCCAGGCTCGATGCATTGAGCGATCCGTCGATGTTTGCGGATGTCGATGAAAACGATCCACGGAGCGTCGCGAAGTGGGCCAGAAAGCTCGGGCAACACCTCGGCGACGACCTCCCATCGGACTACGGCGAGATGGTCGAACAAATCGAGGCGGGAGAGGGTCTCGGTGACATCGGCGGGGATGGCAGCGGGGGCGACGACGGCGGGATGTTTGACGGCGGGTTCAGCCCTAGCGGGGGCGCTTTTGGCGGCGACGACTGATCTCTTCGACGCATATGGTCGCGCGGAACAACCGTATTGATGCGCACCGACGCCCGCAGCCCGGCCGCCAAAGTCCCGCGCGCCTGACTGACTCTAAAGTAGCGTGCTCTCCACCATTTGCTTCAGGGAAGGCTTCGGGCGCAAGCCAACCAATCGCCCGACTTCTTGACCGCCCTTGAAGGCAATCAAGGTCGGAATACCCATCACCCCGTACTTGCTCAGGATTGACGGATTGTCATCCGCGTTCAGCTTCGCAAACGTCACCCGTCCGTCGAACTCCGAGGCAAGGTCGTCAACCATTGGGCTGATAGCCCTGCACGGACCGCACCACGGCGCCCAGAAGTCGACGATGACCGGATGGTCAGCCTGTAGGACCGTCGTCTGGAAGTCAATCTCGTTCACCGTGACCGGTTTTGCCATCGCCAAGGAGTCCTCTCAGGAGTTGCTGCTCGCCTGCACGGCACCGGGCCGCGCAGCGAACTCTTCGGTCTAACCGTAGCACCAACTCAAGCCCACACTGCGGTTCCGATTCGTGTGGCACCACCCGAGCTTGAGCGGAGGTCGGCAACGCGAGAAACGAGGGCGAGAGTCGCGTGACGACAGTTGCGCAGCACCCGGCGTGGTGTGGCAGGGATGAAGAAACGCGCCGAATAGGTTGGGGGTTTGTGCGGGCGAGTGCACTGCGGGGACGGCGGGTTGTCCCAGGCGCCTTGCAACTCCGGAGGTGTCACCGACCGTTGGCGCCGACAGTCACCCCAAACGGGTCGGCTCCGCTCGTTCACTCGGATGATCGCAAAGACGCACGCGCAGGAGGCTCCCGGTTCAATGGCAATCGCCCGGCGGAGGGGTGTCGTGGCGACGTGCTACTCCGTAGGCGACGGGTTTTCGCCTGCGTCGCGGCGCGCGGTGTTGGTAACGCTGTCGAGGGCACTTGGTGCCTCGTCAATCGCCATCACCGCCCGTGCCACGACGGCGCGGATGGCATCTGGCGTGACGGCACCGTCCGGCATCGGCACATAGCGCGACCGGCGGCCATTTCGGGCAAGCCAAGACGCCACGACGTGCATTTGGTCAAGCTCGGCGCGATCGATTTCGAGGGCACGCGAGATGGGGAAGTGG
>CAILQO010000452.1 GCA_903836285.1 uncultured Chloroflexota bacterium | reverse complement strand
CAGGGTGGCGCATAATTACATCAAATCCTGCCGCAGCAACAAGATTTGAGGCATTCATTCCCGGGAAATCTCGTTGCACCCGGAGGAACGCCTGCCAGTACGAGGCCCCACGGTTCCGTTCGTCTTGAAGCGCGAGGGTCACTGCGCGAACGGTAGCGTTGGGATGGTCGGGGTTCGCCCAGGTGTAGGTGGCCTCCTCCTCCCACAGGCGAGGCAACAGCGCACTCACCCCCGTACCGTTGCTCAGGCCGACGTAGCCGTGCACGATCCAGTAGTGCGCCACCCACGGCGACACCGCCACCACAAACGCGCCGACCAGCGCCCCCGCCCGCACCCACGCATCCCGGCGCGGCGGCCACCCACCGGCGACCAGCATCCCGGCGGCCAAGACCGCGAGGAACGGTTGCAGCACGAGGCGTGTCAACGACGCCAATGCCACCAATGTCCCCGTCGTCGCCGCGAGGCGCCACCCACCGTGATCACCCGCGCCGAGCAGCCGCGTCGCCAGCCACGCCACCACCGCCAACAGCGGGATAAACATGGCTTCCGTATATATCCCGTGTTCAAGGATCAGCAGGTAGCCGTTCGTGGCCGTCACAAGGGCCGGAAGCAGCGCCCACCCCGGCGGCAGCGCCGCCCGGGCAACGCCGTACGTCGCAATCGCCGTCACGACCCCGAGGGCGTGTTGGACCGCGGCGGCGGCGAGGTAATCCGGCCCAAGCACCGCCCAGACCCCCGCCAAGAAGACCGAGTACGCCGGCGGGTAGATCCCAAGCAGCGGCGCAAACGACCCATCCCGCGCGACCGTACCCGCCGCCTCCACGTACCCACCGCTGTCGCCAATGACAAAGACCGGCACCCGGAACAGCACGACGAGTCGCACCAAGGCGGCGACCGTTGCCACAATTCGGAGATTCCACCGGTCCGGATGGCGCGCGACCGCCCGCCACCCATCAGCGAGTGCGCGACGCCATGCGTCACCCCACACCGCCGCGGCGAGGCCCACCCCCACCACCGCGGCGGCGACAACCAGCAGCAGCCCCGGACGCACCGGCCCGGTCGATACCCCGACGAGGCGGTTTGCCACCACCCACCCACCAAGGGTCACCGCGACGGCCCAAGCGGCCTGCACCGCACGGTGCCTCACCGCGCTCAGCACCACCGTCGCCGCGGCGGCGCTCCCCACCAACCCCGCGCCGGCCACCGAGACCGGGTCAATCGGCGGCACCGAAGCCCCCGCCGCCCACGCAATCGCAACCGCCACCCCAATCACCGAGGGCAACGCCACCAGCACCCACGTCACCGTGGCACGGATCGTCGGGTTCCCCGTCGGCGCACCTGTCACGTCCCCAGAACGTCCACCAAGCGCCGTGCGCCGCGGCCGGGCGTGAACGGACTCACCGCGGGCGGCTGCTAACCTTGCCCCGCATCATCCCGACGTAGACCCGCATGGGAAGCATCCAGCGCCTCGAGATCACCACCACTGGGCACGATCCCCGTGCCGATGCCCTCGCCGAGGTCCTCCGCGCGACCCTGCGTTCACCGATCTTCCGCGTGGACGACCCTGCAACCGCCGTGCATGGCGTGCGCATCATCGACCTCGTGTTCGTCGAGGGCGAGGTCACAGGCACCCTCCGCGACCGCCTCGGGTCCCTCGTCGCCGACGGCATCCTCAGTACCTGCACGTGGAACCCCGGCCCGCCCAACGCAGCCACCTACGTCGAGTCGATCCTGCGCCCCGGCGTCACTGACGCGCGATCCTTGGAGGTCAGCCGCGTCCTGCGACGCCTCGCT
>CAILQO010000451.1 GCA_903836285.1 uncultured Chloroflexota bacterium | reverse complement strand
GTGGCCGGGGTAACCGCGCCCATTCTCGAAGATTCCGCCACGTGGGCGGAACTCGACATCGCGCCGGTGGCACTGGCCCTGCGTCACGACACCGCCGACCCAGGTGTAGGCGCCGCGATTGCATTTGGCGTCGACGACGTCGATGCGACGATAGAACTCCTGCGCGCGTCGGGTCGACCGGTCCTGATCGAACCCCGGGACTCCGGTGGGTGCCGATCGGCCTTGGTGTCCGACCCGGACGGCAACTTGCTGTTGATCCACCGCCGACACGACGGGACTGCAGGGTAGGTGGCCCCCCGAAACGGGGCAGCGGCGCTACCCTCGGTTCGTGAAGATCCGAACCTATCGCGACGGTGATCGTGAGGGCGTCGTGGCCCTCTGGGAGACCACGGGCATCGCGCGGCCATGGCTTGACCTGCGAGCGGAGATCCGCGAGAAGCGGCGTCGCGACCGCAAGCTGTTCCTCGTCGCAACGGTTCGCGGGTCAATCATTGGCGCGGTGATGGGCGCGTACGACGGACGTCGCGGGTGGGTCTACCACCTTGCGATCGCGCCGGCGCAGCAGCGGCGGGGTGTCGGCACGGCAATGATGGCGGCCCTTGAGTCACGGATGGCGCGCGTCGGGGTGATCAAGGTCAACCTGCAAGTGCGTACCGACAACGCTGCGGTCGAAGCCTTCTACCTCGGCTTGGGGTACGCCGACGACCGCGTGACGAGTTACGGCAAGTGGCTTGTGGCGCCGCCAGTGGCGAAGACTTGAAGAAGCCCAAACGGCGTAGGCTTCTCTCGTGGACACGCCGCTCCTTGACACGCTGCCGTACGCGACGACCCTCGCCCTCTTCACGGGGGCGACGCTGGCACTGTTCGTGATGCCCGGCCCAGCGACGATGTACCTGATTGCGCGCGCAGTCGGGCAAGGCCGGGCGGCAGGATTGGCTTCGGCAATCGCGATTGCCATGGGCGACGTGGTGCACGTTGTGGCGGCAACCGTCGGCCTCTCGGCGCTACTAATGGCCTCCGCCGCGGCCTTCACGAGTGTCAAGTGGGTCGGCGCGGCGTACTTGGTTTGGATCGGTGTCCGAACGTGGCGATCCGGTGACGCGCCGGATGAGCGAACGTCGGTGCCGTCAGGGCAGACCGTGGCGCAAATCTTTCGCGAGGGGTTCCTTGTCGAAGTGCTCAACCCAAAGACGGCGCTGTTCTTCTTGGCGTTTGTCCCCCAGTTTGTTGACCCGGCCCGCGGCGCGGTGTGGGTGCAGTTCCTTGCGCTCGGGATCACCTTCGTGGCGCTGTCGGTCGCGTTCTGTGCACTGCTCGTGACTGTGGCGTCGTCTGCGCGCGCGCTCTTCGAGGGAACCCCACGGTCTCGCCGGACGGCACGGATGGCGACTGGAGGGGTGTTCGTGGGGCTTGGGGTGATGTCGGCGCTGGCGGGTGACCCACGCTAACGAGGCGGATGCGCGCCACGACGGCCCGGTGACCCCTGACCAGGAGGCATAGACTGGCAACGTGGACATGCCTGCCGTGGACCTGCTTCCAGGGGCGGCACGGCTGGCCGCCTTCATCGTGGCGTCGCTGGCGATGCTGCTGACGCCCGGGCCGGCGGTGATGTACATCATCGCGCGCGGGCTTGGGCAAGGGTGGAGGGCCGGGGCGGCGTCCGCCGTCGCAGTCGGCGGCGGAAACTTCGTGCATGCCCTTGCAGCGACCGCAGGGCTATCGGCGCTGCTGGTGGCATCCGCCGAGGCGTTCATCGTGGTCAAGTGGGCGGGGGCGGCGTACCTCGCCTACATCGGCATTCGCACGCTGCGGGCACGCGACCCGGAACCAACCGACGTCGCGCCGCCAGTGCAACCGCTTGGGGCAATCATGCGCCAGGGGTTCGTGGTGGCGGTGCTGAATCCCAAGACGGCGATCTTCTTCCTCGCGTTCGTCCCGCAGTTTGTCGATCCAGCACGTGGGAACCTCGCGGCTCAGTTCTTCGTGTTGGGCTCGCTCTTCGCTTGGATGGGGATCGTGACCGACGGGTCGTACGGCGTATTAGCCGGCGCATTGCGTGGGCTCCTCACGCGTCGCCGCCAAGCGCAACGCCGCGCCCGGATCGCCACGGGTGGCCTCTACCTCGCGCTTGGGCTGTCCGCGGCCTTCGCTGAAGCGCCGCCCGGGTAACACGGTCGCTGGGCGCAACGTAGCAGCGTTCGCTGTTGACAACGGTCTTTGCTGGTGCTACGCTTGCGGTGTGAATGACCCTGTCTCAACGGCACGGCGCGTCGCCCCGATCCTTCGCGCACTGGCTGACGAGAATCGTCTGTCGATCCTGTTCGGTGTGGCCGAACAGGGTCGGTCGGTTACCGAGCTCGCCGCACTCACCGGTATGGCGCCCTCACTCGTAAGTCATCACCTGAAGACGCTGCGTGAGACCGGGCTGGTCACGATGCACGCGTCGGGTCGGAAGAATATCTACACACTGTGTTGTGACGCTGTTGCCGAGCCGATCACCGCGTTGCGCGTCTTGGTCGACCCGGTCGACGCGCCTGAACCGGAAGGAACCCGCACATGACTGCTACGCCAGTTGAGGAAACCACGATCGCCCGAGACTCGGCAGACGCGCTGCGAGAAGTGGTGCGGGAACGCTACGCGCGGGCGGCGCTCTCGGTGACAGAGAGTTGCTGCGCCGGGGCGTGCGATCCCGCGGCGTCGGTGTTCGGGTCGGTCAACTACGACGATGGCGCCCACGGATCGCTTCCGGTGCGCGCACTTGAGGCGTCGCTTGGCTGCGGCAACCCAACGGCGTTGGCACAACTGATGCCCGGCGAGGTGGTGCTCGACCTTGGCTCGGGTGGCGGCATCGACGTGCTGCTCTCGGCGCGCCGAGTGGCGCCGGGGGGTAAGGCGTACGGCCTCGACATGACGCCGGAGATGCTGGATCTGGCGCGCGCAAATCAGGCAGAGGCGGGCGTGACGAACGTCGAATTCCTGCTTGGAAGCATCGAGTCGGTCCCGCTGCCAGACGCCTCGGTGGACGTCATCATCTCGAACTGCGTCGTAAACCTCTCCCCAGACAAGGGGCAGGTCTTCCGCGAGGCGCACCGGGTCCTCCGTCCCGGCGGGCGTCTTGCGATCTCAGACGTGGTCCTGAGTCGACCGCTGCCTCCAGAGTTGACACAGGTCGTGGCACTTTGGACGGGGTGCGTCGCCGGGGCCCTCACCGAGGATGCGTGCCTGACACTCCTTCGGGAGGCGGGCTTCGAGGACGCCTCGGTTGAACCGACAACGGTGATGGACGCCGACCACTTGCGCGACATTGTGTCGGGGATCGATGCCGACGAGATTCCGGCTGGGATCGATGTGGACCGAGCAATCATGGCCCTCGACGGTGTGATCCGAAGCGCGGCGATCCGGGCTCGCGTTCCGGAGGCGGCGGTCGCCGGTGGCAGTGGCGGCCGGGCCTAACCCCCCAACCCCCTTCCCTACAAGGGAAGGGGGCGTCTATGCGGTGCCCGCCGGTTTGGGGTCGCGGCGCTTCTAGCTGGTCGCCGACCCTGAAGGGCACCGCTTGATGTTTATGAAGCAACGAATCGAGGACGGGCACTTCCGCCTCCACAGATTCACAGAGATGCCCGCCACCTGATTGCTGTGGGAGGCGAGTGGTCGCTGCTACGCTTCCGGGGATGGAGTCGTACGCCGGCAAGGTCAACGCACCAGAGTTCCCTTCGGGGCTGGCGTGGGTG
>CAILQO010000450.1 GCA_903836285.1 uncultured Chloroflexota bacterium | reverse complement strand
CACGGGGCCGATGCGCACGCGGTACTTCGCCGGGGCGTTGCCGGGGTGGGCGACCCACTGCCCGCCGGTCATGAACTGGTACTCGGTGTCCTCGCGAAAGGCGTCGCACATCCCGCCGTGCCACCCACCGATGCCGACGCCCGCGCGCACCGCGGCGAGGATCGGCCGGGTGTGGTCGCGCGTCGCGGTGCGATCCATCGTGCGCATTGGCACGATCAGGTCGAGGGTCTTGAGGTGGTCGGCGTCGAGGAAGCGGTCAATCGCGTCGGAGATCTCGACGGTCGCGCCGAGGTCGCGCAAGGCGGCGGCGACGCGATCGGAGGTCTGCACCGGTTCGTGGCCGTCCCACCCACCGCGCACGATCAGGATGTTCATGGTCAGGCCCCCTTGGTCCCGGTGGCGTGATCGACCTCGGCAACGAAGGCGTCGATCTGTGCGCGGCAGACGTCGAGGCTTCCCCTCCAGAAGTCGACCGACGCGAAGTCCATGCCGAAGCGATGGCCGAGGTCGGCGGCGCCCTCCATACCGGTATGGGCGAGCAGGTCGTCGAAGCCCGCGCGGAAGGCATCGGCGTCGGCGCGGTAGCGCGCGTACAGGCCCAGGCCGAAGAGCAGCCCGAAGGTGTACGGCCAGTTGTAGAACGACCGTGTGCTGTAGTAGTGCGGCTTCATGGCCCACATGTACGGGTGAAGCTTGTCGGGGTCGAGGCCGTCGCCGTACGTCTCGAGTTGCGCTTGGCGCATCGTCTCGCACAGTTCCTCGACCGACAACTCGCGCCGGGCGCGCAACTCGAAGATGCGCGACTCGGTGAGGAAGCGCGAGTGGATATCGACGACGACCTGCGAGGCGTTCTCAAGGAAGGCATCAAGCATGGCGAGGCGGTCGTCGCCCTCCGCGTCGTCGAGAGCGGCGGTCGTGACGAGGGTCTCGCTGAAGATGCTTGCCGTCTCGGCGAACGGCATCGGCGTCGACCGTTGCAGGGCGGTGCGGTCGGCGAGGTTGACGTTGTGATAGGCGTGGCCCAACTCGTGGGCGAGGGTCTGGACGCTGTTGAACGACCCCGAGAAGTTCATGAGGATGCGGGACTCGTCGGCGCGCATGCTCATGCAGAAGGCGCCGTCGCGCTTGCCGTCGCGCGGTTCGGCGTCGACCCAACGCCCGGCCATGGCCCGCTTGGCGACGTCGGCGAGGCGCCCGGAGTAGGTGCCGAACTGGTTGATGACGTACGCCTCGGCCTCGGCGTAGGTCCAACGGCGTGCCCCTTTGCCGACCGGCGCGAAGAGGTCGGCCCATGGCAAGGCGCCCTCGTGGCCAAGCAGGCGGGCCTTCGCTCGGAAGTACCGCCGGAAGTCGGGGAACGACGCGACGCACGCGGCGTGCATTGCATCGAGGGTCTGGCGGTCGACGTTGTTGCCGAAGAGGGCCGGTTCGAGGGCGTCGGGCCACCCGCGGCGGGCGTTGAGGGTGGCGACCTCACCCTTGATGCCGTTCATGGCGGCGGCGAGGGGCACGCCAACGCTCTCCCACCCCTGCAACTCGGCCTCGTAGGCGGCGCGCCGTACAGCGGCGTCGGGGTCGTGCGCGAGACCACGGACCGCACTCATCGGCAATGTCGCCGTCTGCCCGGCCCGTTCGTCGGCGACATCGTCTGGGAAGGCCACGGTGACCATCAGGCGCGAGGTGACGTTGCCGTGGAGCTTCCCCCACGCGCTACTGCCCGGGAGTGAGAGGCGGGCGGCGAGCTCTTCCTCGCCCTCGGCCATCTGGTGGCGGGCGGCGACTTGGGCTTTGCGGACGGCGAAGGCGTGGTCGTGGGCGACGGACGAGGCGCCGATGAGGGCCTCGGCGTCGAACGATCCGACCCACGCAGTATGGCGCGTGCGAACGTTGGCGAGGTTCACCAGGAGGGCTTCGAGTTCGGAGTACGCCGCCGGCGCCGCGGTGTCGCGTGCGTCGGTGGAGATGAAGGCGTGGAGGTACGACCCGAGGAGGCGGGTGTCGTCGCCGATCCGGTTGAGGTCGGTGGTGACCTCGTCGTACGCCGCAATCGTCTCTGGCGTGACCGGGACGGCGTCTTGGCGACGGATGTCGAGGGCATCGACACGTTCGCGGACATGGGCGACTCGGGTGGCGAGGGCCTCCACCGCCGCGCGGAACTCAGGTGAGTCGACGGCGGGGAAGTACTCAGAGACGTCCCAGCGGGGGGGCGTGGCGTCGGTGGTCATCGGCTCTCCCAGATGGCCCCGGCGCCGCGCCACCGATTCGTACGGCGGTCCCTGGTTGGCGAGATTCGGGGCAGGCCCACTCGTTGTGCCGTCGGTCGCGCCAGATCATGGTGCGGTGCGGACGATCGGGGCGTCGCCGCACGATACCACGGTGGACCCGCGGTCCCAGTGACGCCACGAGGCGGGCCCGAAAGCCCGCCTCGTTGATGCTGATGCGTGCCCGGCAACACGTCGTTGTGTCACCGGGACTGGTGCGGTGTCACTTCATCGTGGCACCGCGCTTCATATGAAGGGAGGTTCACCTCCCGGGCCTGCGTCAGGCGTTGGTGTTCGTGCCGTCGTCGGAGGCGCTCTTCGCCGGCACGGTCGGGGTTGGCGTCACCGCACCGTTGCGGCGAAGCGGCCCCATGCCTTGGCCGGGGTTCATGCCGGACTGGCCGGGTGCGGCGCCCTGACCCTGATTCCCGCCCGGGCCACGACCGCCGCCGTTGCCTTGCGGCCCCATGCCTTGCCCTCGCATCCCGTCACGCCCGCCGCCCTTGCCGCCGTGGTCGTCGCCGTCGCCGCGACCCATCCGCCCTTGGCCCGGGGTCGGCATTGTGCGCGTCACCATGGTGTCGATGCGTGTGGCGAGGTTGTCCTTCATGGTCTTGGCGCGGTCGGCGGTGAGTTTGCCGTCGGTGACGGCTTGGTCGATGCGCGTCGTCGCGGCGGCGATCAGGTCGGCCTTTACCTTGGCGATGTCGACGTTGTGCGCCTTGGCGAGGTCGGTGATCGACTTGCCCGGCATCTCCTGGCGCAACTGGTCGGTGGTGATGCCAAGGATTTTCGCCAACGCATCCAT
>CAILQO010000449.1 GCA_903836285.1 uncultured Chloroflexota bacterium | reverse complement strand
GGAGTTGCTGCCGATCGGGTCCGCGGTGACGCTGCAGGGCGACCCGTCGCAGGATGCGCGGGACCGGTACGGGCGGGTGCTTGCCCACGTCCTCGTCGATGCGTCCGATGGCGGGTCGCCCAGTTTCGCGGTCCGCATGATCGGCGACGGGTACGCCCACCACTACGTCTATCGGGTGCCCTCGACGTGGGCCGCCGACCTTGCCGCCGCGGAAGCCGACGCGCAGGCCAACGCCCGCGGCCTGTGGTCGCCGGACACCTGCGCCGGGCAGGCGTACCCAAAGCGCGACCTCGAGGATGACGGCGAGGCGCCCGCGAGCACGGCGGTGGTGGTCGGTGCGCCGGACCCGGACGCGTTCGACCCGTCGCCGTACATTGGCAAGGGCGACGCCTTCAACTGCGCCGCCTTCAAGTCACAGGCCGATGCGCAGGCCGTGCTACGTGCGGACCCGAAAGACCCGAACCGCCTCGACCCCGACCGCGACGGGGTGGCGTGCGAGAGCAACCGTGCCCCGTTCGATCGGGTGCCCGTCAAGCGTTAGGGCGTCGCGCCCCCGCCGTCGCGTGCGCGTGCAAAAGGTACAGGTTGAAACCCACTGTGGGTTTCAACCTGTACCTTTATCGTCCGCTTCCGATTGTCACCATAAGCGGAAGCGGTCGGCGGTCTGATCTGGTAGGGGGCCGTGTCCGACCCCTCGATCGCGGGGCGACGGTGCGGTCGGGCGTGTTTTTGGTCACAATCGGTAGCCGATTGTCATATGGCGCCCTCCAGATCAGCCAAAACACGACCCGCAGCCACCCGCACCACCGGCACGCCGCGACGGCGGGCGCGCGCCACCATCGTGCGCGCATTCTCGGGCCACGGGTCGGCGTCCCAGAACGCCACGAGTAGGTCGCACGCGTCGACGATGGCACGGTTGCGAACGTGCGGGGCGTGACGCCCGTGCGCCCCATAGTCGGGCAGGTACTCGACCACGGGCAGGCCACGGTCGCGCGCCCACCGGGCCGCCTGTGTGTCGGTGCCGATGGCGCCGCCGCTGATGACTGCCGACCACGCGGGCGTCGCGATCGCGTCGAGGATGGGCGCGAGGTCGGCGGTGATGGTGCGCGACCCGACGATGGCGACGGTCACCACGTCAGTGCCCGAAACTCGCCCACGCGATGAAGAACGACGCGACGTGGCGGGCGTTGAGGGCGTCGCGCACCTGCAGGTGCGTCGCCCGCGTCGTCACGGCGTCGTCGAGGACCAGCACGGTCCGCGCGTCGCCGGGGGCACCGTCGAGCCACTGGAGGGGTGCGAGCGTCACCTTCGACCGACCGCGCCCCCGACCGCCCCACGCCTCGCGCGGCGCCCAGAACGGCACCGCGGCCACGCCGATCGCGGCGCCGACCGCCTCGACCACGCCCCACATCGGGTGGGTGCCGTAGTCGCGACCCCGTGCCCGCGACGGCGGCGGCATCGTGACGGCGTCGACGTGGTTGGCGCGCGCCCGCCACGCTCGCACGAGGTCGTCGACCATGCGGGCCGACAGGGCCGGGTCGCCGGTCGCCTTCCAGCCCTTGAACGCCTCGGGGTCGAACGCCGCCCGGCCATGCAGGGCGTACGCCCCGACGTGCGACGCGAGTGGGAGAAGGGTCACGGGGGCGTCGTCGCGCACCGTCGCCGGTCGCCACGGTGCCACCGCGTCGAGGATGCCCGCGGCGCCGGGCAGGGCCGCGACGTGCGCCTGCCACGCGTGCGGGTCGACGCCCGCCAGCCCGCCGATAGCGTCGTAGGTCGCGAGGGCGGTGCGTTCGGCGTCGTCGTCGAGGTCGACCCACACGACCGGGACCGTCGCTTGCCGCTGGCGCACCGCGAGGGCGACGCGCGCGTGGCCGTCGACAATGCGCCCGGTCCGCCGATTGACGACGACCCGCTGAACCCACCCGATGTCGCCCATGACGCGGGCAAGGGCGGCCACCTGTCGCCGGGGGTGGGTCCGGTGGTTGCCCGGGTGCGCCTGCAGTGTCGCGGGGTCGACCTCGCCCTCCCCAACGATGCGCGACGCCCACGCGCCCGGGGCCGTCACGCCTCAACCTCCCACCATTCGACGGGGCGCCCGGCCGCCTCTGAAGCCTTGCGAAGCATCAGGGCGGCGATGGGCGACGACGACGCCCCGGGGGTCGCGTCGGCGACCTTGACGCGCCCACGTGCCGACGGGGTCAGGCCCAGTTCCACGGCGGTGCGCAAAGTCTCGACATAGGCGTCGCGGGCGAGTTTGACGTAGGGCGACGCGACGGGCGTGCCCGCCGGGCCACGGATGACCGGGCCGTGCTCGATCAGGGCACGCTCGGCCGATTGCCACCGCCACCAGGCGGCGGCGTGCATCGCGAGTACCGTCCCGTCGAGGCGGGTCGCCACGCCCGCGGCCACGAGTTCGCGGGCGGTGCGCCGGTAGTACGCCTTCGCTTCGGCGGGCAGCCACGCCGGGGCCGACGGCACGCCGACCGGCGCGACGCCGGTGGCGCGGGTGATGACGACGGGACGGTGCCCGCTGTTTGGGCGTGCCCCTCCGGGCATCTGGGTACTCCTACGCCCGAAGGTGGGCGGTCATGGTTTGGCCGAAAAGTTAGAAAGGGCAGGCGACAATGCCGAGGTGGCGCGAGGGGTAAAGGTCAAACCCTGCAGATATGACATGGCGTATCCCCCTATGCAATACCTGCAACCTCGGCCGACTATGCAATAGTTGCAACCCCCGGCGCGCGGTCGGTGCCCGGTGCCGGGCGCCGCAGCAACGCGTCGCAGGCCGCCCGGTCGGCGGCGTCGCCGTACGTCCGCCGGATGACAAACCGCACGAGGTCGGCACGCGAGATGCCGTAGTGGGCGGTCGCGGCGTCCAACAGGTCGCGCGACGCGCGGTCAAGGGTGATCGACATTTTGTGCAGCGCGGGTCGGTTGAGCCTTGGCACGTCAGTACTCCGAGCGCCGATCGGGCGCGAGAAGCCGGGCAGGTGTGACACACGGTGACGGATGGTGACGGATGGTGACGGATGCAAAACCGTCCTCTACCAGATCACGCGTGACGTGTGACGGACACTTTGCCCCCCTATTGTTTATCCCTATAGAGCGATGTCCACACAATGCGTCGCGTTGTGACGCATTGCGGTACATACGTTCATATCTGGCGAGTAAGTTCCGCAATGTGTCCGTCACTGATCTGGTAGCGTCCGTCACCATCCGTCACGCCCCAGAGAAGAGCGCGCGGGGGTGTCCGTCACCATCCGTCACACATGGGGGGGTATCCGTCACGCGAGACCCTCCTGCGCGTCGTCGGCGTCGTCGAGATCGCCCAGCAGGCCGATGCCCACCCACACTCGCGAGGTGCGGGTGCGGCGCTGTTTGACGCCGGGGAGGTCGGCCAACGCGGAAGCCATCGCGCCATTGGTGAGCGGCGCAAAGACCCGGCGGGCATCACACCAGGCGGCGTACGACGCCCGAAGGTCGCCCCACGTCGCCTCGAGATTGGGGCCGACCTCGACCAGACCCGACCGCAGCCACCCCTCGAGGTCGGTCGCCCGTGCGCGACTATCGCCCTGCCCGCGCCACGCCTCGAGGGCGGCGCGCACCGCGATGGGTGGGCGTGCCAACAGCCGCGGGTCGGCGAGGTACCGCCTCGCGCCGTCGACGATGCAGGCGAGGACGTGCGCCAACACCGCGGGGTCACGGGGCAGCCGCGTTGAGAGGTCGGTCCGATCCTCCGGTGCCACCCGCCGGTCGAACGGTACGACGGTGACGCGGTCCCATATGGCGTCGTCGTCGCCACCGCCGACCGCCGGGAGGTGGTTCGTCGTCAGTATGGGCAGCCACGTCGCCGCCATCGCCCGCGACGCCGCGCCCCGCTCGTAGAGGTCGCGGGCGTACACCGCGCCGCCCGCGCCCGGTAGCAGCCGCTTCAGGCGCCCCGCGTCGACCTTCCGACCGTCGCCGGTCTCGTCGAGGGCGACGACGCGCCGATCGCGCCACCGTGCTACGCCTGCGAGGTGCCCGCTCCCGTCGCCATCGCGACCCGAGACCATCAGGACGTCGGGGTCGCCCGTCGTCACGTACCCACCCGCCTCGCCCCCGAGGGCGGCCAGCACCGTCGCGACCATGGTGCCCTTGCCCGACGCTGGCGGGCCGTGCAAGACCAGAAGGCGGCGCACGGCACCGTCGCCGATGGCACCCGCGCCGACGACCAGCCACAGCCAATCGCGCACGTCGGGGTCGGGCACCGCCCGGTCGAAGT
>CAILQO010000448.1 GCA_903836285.1 uncultured Chloroflexota bacterium | reverse complement strand
GATGTCGCGCCGTTGCCCGAGGTGCTCGCCCCGGATGCTCCGGTCGACCCAGAGGTTGAGGCACGCGGGGGTGAGGTGCCTGCGCTGCCGCTTGTGCCGGGTACCCCGGCGGCGGCCGGGGCGGCGCCGGAGCTGGAGACCTTCGGGGGCGCAGGCGCGTCGGCAGCGTTGCCCGAGCCGACCCGTGCGGGGGCACCCGCCGCCCCGAGGCTTCCTGCGGCCTCGGGCACGAGGTTGCGGGATTCGTTCTTCGAGGCGGGCGCGGGTGCGTCGGTCCCCTGATTGCGCGCGGTGGCGGCCGCACCGGTACCCAAGTCACCCGCGCGCCCGACGTTCTTGCCGGTGACTTGCGTCGTCCGCTGCGTGAGCGGGGGTGGGTCGCTGCTTGCGTTGCCGCCGCTGACGCGCACGGGTGGGGTGTCGGGCGCTGACCGGTCGACGATGATCGGTCGGTCGATGACGACCGTGCGCGGCGGGTCGTAGTACCACGGGCGAACGTAGTCCCAGTACATCGGGCGCCCGTAGAAGGGGGACCAGTAGCCCCATGGCGACGGGTAGTACGAGCTGCCGGGGGCAACGTAGCCGGACGCACCCGCACCGATGGGTGCCAGGTCGGCGAGGCCGACCTCCTGGTCGCGCGTGAGGTGGAGGATCGGGTCGCCGGAACCCGGGATCTCAAGCAGCATTGACTCGTCGCGCAGGAGACGCAGTCGGCTGACGCGCGCGACGTGCCCGAACTCGTCCCGGGAGGCTTCGTCGAACGGGTCCTCTCGGTCACCGGCGCCGTCCTCAAGCCACTCGAACTGGTAGGTGCCCTGCCGGTCGCGGAAGACGCTTCCGGGCACGACCATGTAGGTACCGGCCAGTGCGGGCAGGCCGGCGGCGACCTCCGCCGCAAGCGGGGTCGTTGGCGGCGACGCACTCTCGGATTCTGGCGTCGCGACGACCGTACGGGCGGGGGCGGGTGCCGTTGGCTGGGGCGCGGCGTTCCCGCGGTCGGCCGGCGGGGTCGGGATCAACGCCGCTGCGCCGTCGCCCGCGCAGGCGCCTAGGGTGGCGGCGAGGAGAACCGCGGAGGTTGCACGCTGAACCGCAACGCCGGGGCGAGCGCGCGACGCGCGGATCTCGCGCGCAGGTGGGTCGGACCTGTCGCCATCGTTGCCGGGACACGGCGGCGGCGACGGGCTGTCCTCAGGCGACCGATCGGGACGCGGACGCGTCGATGCGCGCGACCTCATATCCCGATCCTACCGCGCCGACGCCGGCGACTGGGGGAGCGGTCGGGTTGCGAACGGGCAGCACGCGGTCCAGCGCGCCTGCCCGGCATCGGGCGCCGGGCTACTGCCCCCCGGTGGCAGCGAGTTGGCGCTGGTGTTGGTCGCGCACCTCGCCGGCAAAGGCTTCGAGCGACTCGCCGTGGCGCTTGCTCGCCCGCCAGAACGCGGCGAATGCATGCTGCTCCGAGACGCCTGACGCGGCGGCGAAGGCGCGCACGGCATCATCGACGCCCGGCGCGCCGGCCTCGCGAATGATCTGGTTGAGTTCTTCGCGCAGGGCAAGGAGGAAGTCGTAATCGGCCATGATGGGAAGGCTACCTGACGGGGCGACGCCGCCCGTCACCGGGAGGCGTCTCGTCACGGTGCCGTCACGGCAATGCGACTTGATCCGGCACCGTGGCAGTCGCAACGATGGCGTCGGCCCCTACATCGATGGCCGAACAGCCGGGTGCGGGCGCCACGGAACGGAACCGCCCCCCGCCCGACCCCCGTGGTGTGGGGTGGACGAGGGGCGGCGCCGTGGCGTCGGCGTTGACGCCCCGGGTGCTACACCGTCTGCGGTTGCGGCACCGTCGTCGGCATCGAGTCCCCGGGTGCCGGGGTTGCGAGGTTGAAGGCGAGCGACTCCCCATCGGGGGCGACGTCGACGGTGACGTGCGTCCCGGCGGGCAACTCGTTCGCGATCGACTTGCGCGCAAGGGCGTTCTCGATCTCGCGCTGCACCAAGCGGCGCAGTGGGCGTGCGCCAAACGTCTCGTCGTAGCCCCGCTCAAGCAGCCAGTCGGAGGCGGCGTCGGTGAGGGTGAGCGCGAGGCCCTTCGCCTCCATCCGCCCGCGGAGGTCGTGGGCGATCTTGTCAACGACGTGCCGCAACTCCGCACGGGTCAGGCGGTTGAAGACCAGGATCTCGTCGATCCGGTTCAGGAACTCGGGCCGGAAGGCCTTCTTGAGCGAGTCCATGATCCGCCCGCGCATCTCCTCGTACCGCTGCGAGGCGTCATTTGCCCCGCCAACGCGGAACCCGAGCGGGCCGCCCTGCAGGCTGATGCCGGACGTGCCGACGTTGCTGGTCATGATGATGATCGTGTTGCGGAAGTCAACGGTGCGGCCATGCCCGTCAGTCAGGCGCCCGTCGTCGAGGATCTGGAGAAGGGCATTGAAGATCTCGGGGTGCGCCTTCTCGACCTCATCGAAGAGGATCACCTGGTATGGGCGCCGGCGCACCGCTTCGGTGAGCTGCCCGCCCTGGTCGAAGCCGACATAGCCGGGCGGCGACCCGAACAGGCGCGAGACGGTGTGCGGCTCCATGTACTCGGACATGTCGAGGCGAAGGAGGGCGTCGTCGTCGTCGAAGACGAACTGGGCAAGCGCCTTGGCCAACTCGGTCTTGCCGACCCCGGTCGGTCCGAGGAAGAGGAAGGTACCGATTGGGCGCTTGCCATCGCCCAGGCCGGACCGGGAGCGGCGCAGGGCGTCGGCGACCGCCACCACGGCGGCGTCCTGCCCGATCACGCGGGCATGGAGCTTCGCCTCGAGATCAAGGAGCTTGGTTGCGTCCTCGGTGTGGATGTTGGCGACCGGCACGCCAGTCCACTTGGCCACGACTTCGGCGATGTCGGCTGGGGTGACCACCGGGGCCGGACCGATGGCAATGGCGCCACCGGCGGCTTCGGTCGTGGCGTTGAGCTCGCGTTCGAGGACGAGGCGCTCCTGGCGGAGGCGCATCGCCCCCTCGTAGTCGCGTTCGAGCGCGGCGCGGTCCTCTTCCTCATGAAGGGCGCGGATGCGCGAGGCGACGCGGGCGGTATCCGGGGTGGCGACGTAGCGACGCAGGCGCACCTTGCTGCCGGCCTCGTCCATGACGTCGATGGCCTTGTCGGGCATGAAGCGGTCGGAGATGTAGCGGTCGGCGAGGGTGGCAGCGGCGGCGAGCGACTCGTCGGCAATCTGGAGCTGGTGATGCTCCTCGTAGCGCGGTCGGAGGCCACGGAGGATCTCGATCGTGGTGGTCACGTCCGGCTGCTTGACGTAGATCGGTTGGAAGCGCCGTTCAAGTGCCGGGTCACGTTCGATGCGGGTACGGAACTCGTTGAGCGTGGTCGCCCCGATGGCGCGCAACTCGCCGCGCGCGAGGGCTGGCTTGAGCATGTTGGCGGCGTCCATGGCGCCCTCGCCGCCGCCGGCGCCGACGATCATGTGCAACTCATCGATGAAGAGGATGACCTCGCCGGCGCGCTGCGTGATCTCGCCGACGACCGACTTCAGGCGCTCCTCGAACTCCCCGCGGAACTTCGAGCCGGCAAGCAGGCCGGTGAGGTCAAGCGCGAGGATCTTCTTGCCTTGCAGTGGCTCGGGGACATCCCCCGCAGCGATGCGCTGCGCAAGGCCCTCGACGATGGCCGTCTTGCCGACGCCCGGTTCCCCGATCAGGATCGGGGTGTTCTTGGTGCGCCGCGCGAGGATCTCCATGGTGCGGAGGATCTCGTCGGTGCGCCCGATGACCGGGTCGAGCTTGCCGGCCTGCGCGAGGGCGGTCAGGTCCGTGGTGTACTTCTCGAGGGCGCGGTAGGTGCCTTCCTGGTTCTGGTCGTCGATGGGGCGCTCCCCCCGAAGGCCGCGGAAGGCCCGCTGGGCATCCTGCGTGTGGATGCCGGCGCCGTTGAGCATGTCGGCACCCGGCCCGCCCTCGGCGAGGGTGGCGAGGAAGAGGTGCTCAACGCCGATGTACTTGTCTTGGGCTTGGTTGGCGGCGACGATCGCGGCGTCGAGGATCCGCTTGCCGCGCCGCCCGAGGAAGAGTTGGCCGGACGGCCCTTGGCGCGGTTGGCGGTTCAGGTAGGCGCGAACTTGGCTGGCGATCGCCTTCGGGTCACCCTTGAGCGAGGTGACCGCGTCGGCGACGGGACCGGCATGGTCGAGGAGGGCGAGGAGGAGGTGCTCCGGCTCGACGGTGGCGTGGCCAAACTGCGCGACCACGGCCTGCGTGCGGGCCATCGCCTCCTGTGCCTGGCGGGTGAAGCGCTCCATCGGGATCATGGTCTGGTTGATACCCCTTATCGGCGAGGACTTGAGCGTCCGACGCGCAAGTCAAGTGTAGTGGCGGGGTGCAAGGCCCGAGCGGGTAGGCTAGCCCGCTTGTACGGCCCTGCAAGGGGGGCAATTGCATGGACAGCAACGACATCCGCGCGCGGTTCGTGAGCTTCTTCGCGGCGCGAGCCCACCTTCCGGTCGCAAGCGCATCGCTGGTCGTGCAAGGTGACCCGAGCGTCCTCCTCACCTCGGCGGGGATGCAGCAGTTCAAGCCGTTCTATCTTGACCCCGCCCGCGCGCCGTCGCGACGTGCTGTCTCGATCCAGAAGT
>CAILQO010000447.1 GCA_903836285.1 uncultured Chloroflexota bacterium | reverse complement strand
CTGAAGCAGGCCCACAAGCGGCGCCATGCCGTCTCCCCCGACACGTTCGATAACTGCCCCCCAGCGTGCACGGGCTTCGGTGAGGTCCGCATGGACGCCGCCCAGACTACGCCTCCGTGACGGGTCCCTTGTGCCTGCAGCCCGCGTCGGAGGAGCGGGCGTTGGCCATGCGCCTGAATTGGAGGTGTCCCGCCCAGGCACTCCCACTGTCGCACCGGGCGATGCAGCGGCGCTCGGCGCAGCAGTGCCTGGTGAACGCGGGTTCGCAGTGTCGGAGGCATGACCTGGGGCAACGCTGGAACCCTCTTGATCCGCAGTTCGTTTGCTGTCGCGTCCAGGATCGTTGGCAATGATGTGCTCTGGCGCAACCCTGATGGCGTGCTCTTCTCCAGCCACCTCCGTGCTTGGCGTGCGTTTTTCGACTTGGACGGAGGTCGGCGGTCCGTCGGCACGTACCGGTGGAGCTTCCTGAACCGCGTCAGCCACGCTTGCAGGGAACGGAGGACGATCCGAGCCGCGGATCCGCGACGAAGATCCGGATGGCGACGGAGCTGCCGACAACGGCAAGGCGGGGGCCGCCGTGGCGGTCATGGTGCCGGCAGCGTCGGCAACGATCTCGGCGACGGCAACTTCGAACAGGAGCGCGGCGTCCGCCGCCCGAGTGCGCAGTACCGAGTCGATCGCCGCCAGCGCCTTGATTGCCCGGATCGTTCGGCCAAGGGTGAACCTGCGGGCGTGCAGCGCGACGGCGTCACGGAGCCCGGGATCCACGTCAACCGCGTCCGGCGCCCCGCCAATCGCCAGCAGTATCGCGCGCAACGCTTCGACCACCTGGCGCGAAAATGCGCGCACGTCCGCGCCGCCATCAAGTGCTGCATGGGTTGCGCGCAAAACCGCGCCGAGGTCAGCGTCCCCAATCGCGCGAACAACGTCAGCAATTGCGTCCGCGCGTGACAGACCCAGCATTGAATCAACTTGGGCAGCTGAGACTTGGCGCGCGCCGTCGGTCCCGCCGGCACCTGAGTAGGCGAATGCCTGGTCAAGCAGCCCGATTGCGTCGCGAAGGCCCCCTCGAGCCGACCGTGCGATCGTCTCAAGCGCCCTGGTCTCAACCGCTACCCCTTCCTCGCCCGCGACGTGGGCCAGGTGCGCGACGAGATGTTCTAGCGGTATTGAACGAAAGTCAAACCGCTGGCAACGCGACAGGATGGTCGGAAGGACCTCCTGTGGATCGGTCGTAGCGAGGATGAAAATAACGTGGGGCGGGGGCTCTTCCAGGCTTTTCAGGAGGGTGTTGAACGCCTCCTTGGTGAGCATGTGAACTTCATCAATTATGTATACCTTGTACCTGCCCGTGAGCCCGTCGCCCCCCGGTCGCTGCAGCAGCCGGTCTCTCAGGGTGCGCGCGTCCTCGACCCCGCGGTTCGACGCCGCGTCAATCTCCACAAGCAAGTCGAGCTGGCGCCCGTCGAGCATTGATGTGCAGTTCGCACACCTGTTGCAGGGCTCGCCTTGCAGACCTGCGAGGCAGTTGACGGCGCGCGCGAAGATGCGGGCGGCCGAAGTCTTGCCGGTTCCTCGCGGTCCACAGAAGAGGTAGGCATGCGCCACCTGCTGCCGTTGGATCGCTTGACGAAGCGTTCTCGCGACCGGCTCCTGGCCAATCAAGGGACGGTCACGGGAGTCCGCGAACGTGCGCGGTCGCCACTTGTTGTAGAGGGTGGTCGGCGCCACGTAGTCTCACCCGCCCGCGTAAGGGCGCCAAGCAGTCGCTCAAGTTGGATGACGGTCGTGCACCCCCCGTCGACGCCCGCGCACACGCCCAAGCCATTCCGCACAGCTCAGGGCAGGCACCCTTGCGGCACCCAGGCCGGTCCGCTTACCGCTGCTTCCTTCCGGACCTGACGGGGTTCACGGTGACCTGCCGCGCAAGACCCGCCCCTCAACGCCCACGGCGCAGGATCGGTCGGAAGCCGGTTCGCCTCGGGGGGGAGTTCTGCCCCGCTGTAGCGGATTGCGGGTACAGGGCACCGCTAGCTCCCCGCCTAGCACGACCGAGAGGAGTCTACCGGTCTCGGCTTGCGACCGCAATCGGCGGGGATCAGAATGGAGGTGACGCGGGGCGGAGGGAGAGGGATTCGAACCCTCGATACCTTGCGGTATACGCGCTTTCCAAGCGCGCGCACTAGACCAGCTATGCGATCCCTCCCGCGGGACGGTCAACCAACGAACAGCAACCGAACCGAAGGATCCGGCGCTCACGAGCTCGGGCGGAGGGGGTGGGATTTGAACCCACGAGGCTGTGACACCTACTCGTTTTCGAGACGAGCTCTTTCAACCACTCAGACACCCCTCCGGAACCGCCGTGACGTGGCACGCCCGGAGACCGCATTCATGATACCGCTTTCATCCTAGTCGCCCACCTCGGCCTCGGCCCGGTCCTCCAGCGACTGCCTTGGCCTGTTGCGCAAGGCACGGATGAAGCTGTCGATGACCGAACGCGCGTCTTCGGCGAGCACTCCCGCCGTCGCGGGGACGGCGTGATTGTGCGCAGGGTGATCAAGGAGCGAGTAGGCCGACCCGGCAGCCCCGGCACGAGGGTCGGTCGCGCCGAACACCAGCCGACCAAGCCTAGCTTGAACCATGGCCCCAGCACACATGGCGCAAGGTTCAAGCGTCACGTAGACCGTGACATCGGGTAACCGCCAGCGCCCAAGTGCTGCCGCCGCGGCACGGAGGACGAGGATCTCGGCATGGCCGGTCGGGTCGGGGCGTGACTCCTTCTCGTTCCACGAAACAGCGACGCACTTGCCGCCTCGGACAGCTACCGCACCGACTGGAATGTCCGACGCGGCGGCGGCCCGTGAAGCGGCCTCAAGGGCAACGCGCATCCAGCCCGTGTCGATCGAAACCGTGGCCACGTCAATCGACACGAACGGCTCGCCACGAACTCCCCTGCGCGGCAGATCATCGCATGCCTGCGCTGTCAACTTGACCTCAGCCGCCCATCGGGGCACCGGTAAGGCCCGGTTCGACCATCGACGCCGGATCGAGCAGCTTCGCGATCGCGTCGGCCCCGAGTGCCGTTCTCACAGCGGCGACCTCGGCGACCGTGCCCCCGGTCTTGTACGCCTCCTTGGCGATCGCCGCCGCGGCGTCGTACCCAATTTCCGGGGCGAGCGACGTGCATATGGCCAAGCCCCGTGCCACCGCTTCCGGTCCATTGGAGGTGGCGACCAGGCCGGTCACGCACTGGCGAGCAAAATTCGCGGCGCCCGCCCCCAGCAACTCGATGCTCTCGAGAAGGTTCCGGGCAATCATCGGCATCATCGTGTTCAGCTCGAAGAATCCCCACTGACCGCCAAGGGTGATGGCGTGGTGGTTGCCCATCACCTGCGCGCATACCTGGATGAGCGCCTCGGCGATCACCGGGTTGACCTTCCCCGGCATGATGCTCGATCCGGGTTGGACCTCCGGGAGCAGGACCTCGAACAGGCCAGCCCTCGGGCCAGACCCGAGCAGTCGGATGTCGTTCGCGATCTTTAGCAAGCTAACGGCGATGGTGTTCAGCACCCCACTCGCCGCAACCGTGCCGTCCATCGTCGCCTGCGCCTGGAAGTGGTTCGTCGTCTCGCTGATCGTGACGCCTGAACGAGCCGATACCCAGGCGCAGGCCCGGCCCGCGAACTCCGGATGTGCGTTGATGCCGGTCCCAACTGCGGTGCCGCCAAGGGCAACCTCGGCAAGTTCTTCCTTCGCATGCTTGAGGCGCGACAACGCGCGCTCGACCTGACCCGCGTACCCCCGAAACTCCTGCCCAAGTCGGATCGGGGTTGCGTCCTGGAGGTGGGTCCGACCGGTTTTGATCACGTCCCAGAACTCGGTGACCTTGGCGTCGAGGGCGGCGTGCAACTCCTCAAGCGCCGGCTCCAATGCCTCATGGATCGCCATCAGTGCTGCGAGATGGATGGCGGTAGGGATGACGTCGTTCGACGACTGGCAGAGGTTTACGTGATCGTTTGGGTGGATCGGCTTCCGGGTGCCGCGAGGTTGACCCAGCAGCTCGTTCGCCCGGTTCGCAATCACTTCATTCGCATTCATGTTGCTCGACGTGCCCGAACCCGTCTGGAAGATGTCGACGGGAAAGTCAGCGTCAAATCGGCCCGCGGCGACCTCTTCGCAAGCCGTGGCCACCGCTTGAAGCGCGTCCTGGTTCAATACCCCAGCAAACAGGCCAAGGTCCGCATTGACGCGGACTGCCGCTCCCTTCACAAGCCCAATTGCGCCGATGAGCCGGCGTGGCAGGCGTTGCCCGCTAATCGGGAAGTTGCGCACCGCACGCTCGGTCGATGCACCGTAATACGCATCGGACGGTACGGGAAGCTCACCCATCGAGTCCCGCTCAACGCGCATCCCCTGACCACCACTGATCATGCCGAAGTCCCCTCATTCAATGCAGCCACGATCGCGGCGTTGGCAGCCCGTTGCTTGATCCTGAAGCGATGCGTGCGCTGATGCAATCGAAGCCGTCGCACACGCGACAGTCACGCCCACGGACGGATGGTAGCGAAGGGTCACAAGCGCATTGCAGAGGCATGTTGTCTGGGGCACGGTGCTACCATTCTGGTGGTTTTGGTTGCCGCGCGTTGACCGTGAATGCGGTTGTTTTCAGGCCCAGAACGTACGGAGCCATCGGTGGTAGTCGAGTCTACGGCGGTCCCTCCCGGGCGCAGCACCCCGTATTCACCCCGCCCCTTCCCGACGTCCGACGGGGCCGTCTTGAGGCAGGCTTACGTTTGGTCGACCGTTGGATCGAAGGTGATCCTCGCGATCACCGGCATCGGGCTTGCGCTTTTCTTGCCGATTCATCTCGCCGGAAACCTGCTGCTGCTCGCTGGAGCCGAGACATTCAACCGGTACGCGCTGAAGCTGCAGTCAATCCCGCTGCTTGCACCGGTTGTCGAGATTGGTCTGCTCGCGCTTTTCATCATTCATGTATTCCGTGCAATAACGAACTACTTCGTGAACCAGAAGGCCCGTGGGAGCCGGTATGCAGTCAAGCGGTGGGCAGGTGGGACGAGCCGAAAGACCTGGGCTTCGACGACCATGATCATCTCCGGCTTGACAATCGGAATCTTTGTGCCGTTGCACCTGCTGCAGATGAAGTTCGGCACATTCTACCCAACGACCATCGACGGAGAGCCCGCACGTGACCTGTACCGCCTCGTGAGGGAACTATTCAAGGAACCGGTAATTGTTGGGTTCTACCTCTTCTGCATGGCGGTCGTCGGCGCGCACATCTACCACGGGTTTGCGAGCGCATTCCAGTCTCTTGGGTTCAACAACCCGAGGCTCGCCCGCGCGACCCTAATCATCGGCCGTACATTTGGGGCCGGAATAGGTCTTGGGTTTTTCGCGCTGCCGATTATCGTGTTCATCGCGCCCTAGGCGCTCCTGGAGGCCCTAAGCCATGGCAATCGCTGCGCCCGAACGGCCGACCACGGTGGCCGCTCCCCGGTTTGTCGAGGCGTCGACCCCGATGCTCGACGCCCGGATCCCTTCAGGCCCACTGGAGCGGAAGTGGATCCAGAGGAAGTTTGAGAACAAGCTGGTTGCGCCCGCGAACCGCCGGCGGTACTCCGTCATCGTGGTGGGCACGGGTCTTGCCGGCGCCTCGGCTGCTGCGTCGCTCGGCGAACAGGGGTACGACGTCAAGGCGTTCTTCATCCATGACAGCCCCCGGCGCGCCCACAGCATCGCGGCCCAAGGTGGGATTAACGCGGCAAAGAACTATAAGAACGACGGCGACTCCGTGTACCGACTATTTTACGACACGATTAAGGGTGGCGACTATCGAGCCCGTGAGGCAAATGTTCATCGGCTCGCAGAGGTCAGTGTCAACATCCTTGACCAGTGCGTTGCACAGGGCGTGCCGTTCGCCCGCGAATACGGGGGGCTGATCGACAATCGCTCGTTCGGTGGCGCGCAGGTTGAGCGGACGTTTTACGCCCGCGGGCAGACCGGGCAGCAGCTCCTGCTTGGCGCGTACCAAGCCATGATGCGCCAAGTGCAAGCCGGAACGGTGACACTCGTGCCACGCCGGGAGATGCTCGACTTGGTCACCGTGGACGGTGTCGCACGCGGGATCATCACGCGTGACCTCATCTCCGGCGAGATTGAACGCCATTCCGCCCACGCGGTCCTGTTGTGCACCGGCGGGTATGGGACGGTGTTCTACCTCTCCACGAACGCCGTCAACTCGAACGTCACCGCTGCCTGGCGGGCGCACAAGCGTGGTGCATGGATGGCGAACCCATGCTTCACGCAGATCCATCCCACCTGCATCCCGGTCTCCGGCGACCATCAGAGCAAGCTCACCTTGATGAGCGAAAGCCTGCGGAACAACGGGCGGATCTGGGTTCCGAAGAACGTAGGTGACCGACGTCAGGCAAGCGCAATCCCGGAAGCGGAACGGGATTACTACCTGGAGCGCAAGTACCCGAGCTTCGGAAACCTCGTACCGCGGGACGTGGCGTCCCGCAATGCAAAGGAAGTGTGCGACGAAGGACGAGGGGTTGGTGACTCGGGCTTGTCTGTTTATCTGGACTTCCGAGACGACATTACGCGTCTTGGTCGCGACGTGATCAAGGCGCGATACGGCAACCTCTTCGAGATGTACAACCGCATCACCGGCGAAGACCCGTATTCGACCCCTATGCGGATCTTCCCTGCGGTCCATTACACGATGGGCGGTCTCTGGGTTGATTACCACCTCCAAAGTTCAATCCCGGGGCTGTTTGTTCTCGGCGAGGCGAACTTCTCCGATCACGGCGCCAACCGTCTGGGGGCTTCCGCGCTGATGCAGGGCTTGGCCGATGGATACTTCGTGGCTCCCTACGTTGTCCCTGACTACCTTGCCTCCACGAAGTTCGGTGACGCGCCGGTCAATCACCCGGCGTTCGATGCCGCCGCCATTTCAGTGCGCGGGCAACTCGACCGCATCCTGAAGGTCAGAGGTCGGACCACGCCGCGTGAGTTCCATCGGAAACTCGGCCACCTCATGTGGGACCACGTCGGCATGGCCCGCAACAAGCGTGGGCTCGAAACGGTGCTGCGCGAAATTCCTGCACTCCGCGAGGAGTTCTGGCGCGACATCGCAGTCCCGGGATCGGCCGACCTGAAGAACCAGAGCCTCGAATATGCCGGCAGGGTCGCTGACTACCTGGAGTTCGCCGAGGAAATGGCCTTGGACGCCCTGGAGCGGACAGAGTCCTGCGGGGGTCACTTCCGGGAGGAGAGCCAGACGCCCGAAGGTGAAGCCCTGCGTGACGACGAGAACTTCGCGCATGTTGCCGCGTGGGAGTTCACCGGTATCGGCACCCCGCCGGTATTGCATCGCGAAAAGCTTCAGTTCGAATACGCGCACCCGACGCAACGAAGCTACAAGTAGCTGAGACGCGGGTAAGGGACACTGGCATGATCGTCGCACCTGCACTTCAGGGCACCCGCCATCACGGAATGCGCATCAAACTGCGCGTCTGGCGTCAGGCTGGCCCAGACGCTCAGGGCCGCCTTGAGGACCACCAGCTTGACGACATTTCGCCGGATATGTCGTTCTTGGAAATGCTCGACGTCCTCAACGAACGGCTGATCAAGGCGGGGGATGAGCCAATTGATTTCGACTCGGACTGCCGTGAAGGCATTTGCGGGACGTGCGGCCTCATGATCGATGGGCGGGCGCATGGCCCCCTGCCTGGAACAACGACCTGCCAGCTGCACATGCGCACATACGCCGACGGCGACACCATTGTGATTGAGCCATGGAGGGCCGATGCATTTCCGGTCCTGCGTGACTTGTCGGTCGATCGTACTGCGTTCGATCGGATCATCGCGGCTGGAGGCTTCATCTCCGTCAACACTGGCGCGGCGCCAGACGCGAATGCCGTGCTCGTTCCGAAGGCGGACGCTGATCTCGCCATGGACGCCGCCGCATGCATCGCGTGCGGGGCCTGCGTCGCGCAATGCAAGAACGCGTCGGCAGCGCTGTTCACCGGTGCGAAGGTTTCGCACCTGAGCCTGCTGCCCCAAGGCAGTCCGGAACGGGCCCGACGGGCGCTGCGCATGGTTCAGCAGATGGATGCCGAGGGGTTCGGATCATGCTCGAATGAAGGCGAATGCGAGGCGGTCTGCCCCAAGCAAATCTCGATTGCCAACATTGCGCGGATGAATCGCGAGTTCACTCGCGCCTCACTGGGCGGCGCCTCCTAACACCCGGCAGACCGAGCAGCGCCCGCAGGACCAATCACGGTTCGGCGGGCGTTTGGCCGTTGGCCGCCGAAGGCCCCGGCGCAAGGACAACAAGTGATGCGCAAGAAGGTTTCGATCGTCGGGGCTGGCAACGTTGGCGGTTCGGTCGCCCAACGGTTGGCAGAGACGGGAATAACGGACATCGTCCTCGCGGACGTATTCGACGGGATTGCCCAAGGCAAGGCCCTCGACCTCGCGGAGGCCGGTCCAGTAGTCGGCTACGACTGCCACATCACCGGTGCGACCCTCCCCGCCGACTACTCCCTAACGGCGGACAGCGACGTCGTCGTGTTCACATCGGGCGCGCCTCGCAAGCCCGGCATGAGCCGCGACGACCTGCTAGCGACTAACCAGAAGATTGTCGTCGACAACGTCACCGAGATCGTTCGTCATTCGCCGAACTGCATTCTCGTGATGGTGAACAACCCCCTCGACGCGATGGCGCACTTGGCGTTCAAGACTGCTGGCTTCCCCAAGTCTCGGGTGGTTGGTCAAGCCGGCGTCCTCGATACGGCGCGCTTTCGCACCTTCCTCGCCATGGAACTCGACGTCTCGGTTGATAGCGTCCAGGCGTACGTGCTCGGGGGCCATGGTGACGACATGGTTCCGTTGGTCTCGTACACCACCGTCGGGGGAATCCCCGTGAGCCGACTGATCCCTGCTGACCGCCTCGCCTCGATCGTCGAGCGCACGCGAAAGGGTGGGCAAGAGATCGTTGATCTGCTCAAGTCCGGGAGCGCCTATCAAGCGCCGGCCGCGGCCACAGCGCAGATGGTCACGTCAATGCTGTTGGACCGAAAGTCGATCCTGCCCTGCTCGACATACCTCGAGGGCGAATACGGTATTCACGACCTTTTCGTCGGGGTCCCGTGCAAGCTCGGAGCGCACGGCGTCGAGGCCGTGATGCAGATTGACCTCGCAGCCGAGGAGCTGGATGCACTGCACCGGACGGCTGAGAGCGTCCGTTCACTTGTTCACAAGCTCGGCCTCTAAGTTGGTCGGCGGTGAATGTCGGTCCTTGCGCAGGGTGGGCGGTCCGATTTGCAGCGATCGCAATGTGTCGCGAACGCCCGCCTGTTTGTCCCGGTAGCTCAGTGGATAGAGCAGCCGCCTTCTAAGCGGCTGGTCGCGCGTTCGATCCGCGCCCGGGGCACCCATGGTTGCTGACCACCAGCTCGAGCGCGACCGGAGCGTCACGCGCGAATCGTACGGACCAGACGCAATCGCTCTAATTGCTGCGGAGCTGGGCGTTGAGGTCGGGCTGGCCCCGTTCCAAGCCCATGGCGAGACGGTCTGGCAGTGCCGAATCCCCGCACGATGGTGTCCCGGGGTCCAGCTGCACGTGTTACTCTGGCCTTCGCACTCCCGAGTGGACGTTCGAGTTGTTCCGCCCGGCGGCGGACCGACTCCCATTGCCTTCACCGCCAAGGAGGTCCACTCCGTTGATCTCTACCACGGGGTGGAAGTGATGTTTAGGCGCGATGGTGGCTCGGTCCTTTTCATTACGCGCCACGGACACGTTGCCATTGCAGACTAGTGCCTACTCCCAACCACCTCATCGTGCACGGCGCAGCCTCGGTTGCGCACCATCTACCGTCCAGGCATCCGCTGAAGCCCCATCGCGCGGACGATGCTGTCCGACTCCTCCTCACGGCCGGCATGGCTGGCGCGGGAGCGGCGGTTGTACGTGAGCCCCAACCGGCGTCAGACGAGGACCTGAAACGTGTCCACGACGAGACGTATGTATCGGTGGCTGAACGTCTCTCGCGAGCGCCGGAAGACCCGACTTACCTTGAGCCGACATCACGAGACGCGGTCGCTCACGGCTTCTCCCCGAGTGGAGACAACCCTCCGTACCGCGAGATGGCTGCCGTTGCGCGTCACGCGTGCGGGGGCGTAATCCAAGCCGCTCGCCATGTCCTGGATCACACCAGCGCAATCGCGTTCGTCCCGTCCGCCGGGGCGAACCACCACGCGATGCGCACCCGTGCGAGCGGGTTCGGGGTCTACAACGACGCTGCCGTCGCGATTGCTGCCATCCGCTCGACGGGCGCGCGCGTAGCGTACGTTGACCTCGACGTCCACCACGGCGACGGAGTCGAAGCGGCGTTCGCCACCGACCCGGGCACGCTCACCGTCTCATTGCATGAGAGCACCCGATACCTGTTTCCCGGGCTGCCGGCCGGGCTCGCCGACCATATTGGCACGGGCAATGGGGCGGGATTTGCGGTCAACGTGCCGCTCTCGCCATATACCAACGACGCGGCTTGGCTCGCGGCGTTCGAATCCGTCGTGCCCCCGTTGCTGATGGCGTTCCAGGCAGACTTGATCATCGTTCAGTGCGGTGCCGATGGCTACCACGCAGACCCGCTCGCTCACCTCTTGCTCAGCGAATTCGCGTACATCTCCGCCGCATCGCGGCTCCGCGAACTCTCCGGCGGACGCCTGGTAATGATCGGCGGGGGCGGATACGACGCAGACGCGACGTCACGAATCTGGGCCGCGATGTTCGCCACCGCCACTGGCGTGAATGTGCCTCGGGAATGGGTCACGAACAACGCCCCCACCCTTGACGACCGCGCAGCCGCCCGGGTCACCGCCGAGAACAACGCCACGGTTGCGACCGTTCAGGGATTGGTCTTTCCCCGCCACGGGCTCAGCGTGCCGGGCGCTACTGACAGGCGACAACCTGTGCGTGGCGCTAGAACTGGATCAGGCCAACCGCCCACATGATCGCTGCGACTACTACCGCGGCAACAGCCGCGCCGAACACGTAGTCAAAAGTCGTGGGGTCTCCCTCCTCCCCCTCGACCCGCGGCGTCCACCCGCTCTTCGCTCCCGAACTTTCAGGGTCACCAACCCATGGCTTTCCCTGCTCATTCTTCTCGTTCACCGCTACGCTAAGCGCGCCCGTATGGCGTCGGCCCCAAGCCCTTCGAGTCCGATGTCCGCGAGCGAACGCGACCCGTGGGGCGTGCCGCCCATCAATGCGGTTGCAAGAGTGACCGCCGCGGCGGCAATTGGCATCGGTACGCCGACAGACATACCCAACTCAACCCACGTCGCCAACGCGTACGGGGTGTCCTCTGATAG
>CAILQO010000446.1 GCA_903836285.1 uncultured Chloroflexota bacterium | reverse complement strand
TCCGCGGAACCATCGTCGGCACTGTCGTCGGACTGGTCGCCTTCGAGGAGGTCTTCCGGGTCCAGTTCAACTGGGGCGGAGACCTCGACGAAGTCAAGGTCGTCCGGCCCGAAGGCGGAGAGAGCGACGACCTCGTCACCGGCATCCGGGCGCATGATGCGAACGCCTCGCGCCACGCGACCGCACACGCGGATATCAGCGACGCGCATCCGGATCACGATCCCGTTGCGGGTGATCGCCATCAGGTCGGTGTCGTCCGGGGTGATCGAGACAGCAGCCACAAGGGTGCCGGTTCGCTCATTGATCGCGGCTGCGCGGACGCCCTTGCCCCCGCGGGTTTGGAGCCGGAAGCGTGCCCATGGCGTCTGCTTGCCGATGCCGTTCTGGCCGATCAGGACGAGCGACCCGCCGGCCGGGCATGGCACGAATGAGATGACAGCGTCGCCCTCTTCGAGGCGTATGCCACGGACGCCGCCGCTGGTGCGGCCGCTCACACGGAGGTCGGACTCGTGGAACGAGATGGACACGCCCCGCGCCGTGAGGAGGGCAAGGCGGTCGTCGCCGGAGGTGCGGACCACCCAGCCAATCTCGTCGCCCTCCTCGAGGTCCATGGTCTTGAGGCCATTCTGGCGGAGGTTGGCGAAGTCGGAGAGGGCGGTGCGCTTGACCTCGCCGCGGCGGGTGGCGAACACGAGGTTGCCGGACATGTCGCCGTCGCGCACGATGAGGACGCAAGACACCTTCTCGTCGGCGTCGAGGCTGATGAGGTTGACGACGGACGTGCCTCGTGCGGCGGGTTGGACCTCGGGGAGGTTCCAGACGCGAGTGCGGAGGACGCGGCCCCGGTCGGTGAAGAAGTACACCCAGTCGTGGGTGCTGGCGAGGGTGAGGACCTTGACGCGGTCATCGTCCCGGGTTGCCATTCCCCGGCGCCCGCGCCCGCCCCGCGATTGCTGGACGTAGGTGTCCGGCACCATGCGCTTCGTGTAGCCACGGTCGGTGAGGCAGGCGAGGACCGGTTGGCGCGGTTGCAGGTCGGCCTCGGTCAGGACGCCGTCCTCGCCCGGGATGATCACGGTGCGCCGGTTGTCGCCGAAACGGTTGGCGAGGTCCGCCAACTCGTCCTTGATGATCTGGCGCACGCGATCCGGTCGGGAGATGATGTCCTCGAGGTCGGCGATGCGCGTGCGCAACTCGGCAAGTTCGTCGAGGAGCTTTTGGCGCTCGAGGCTGGTGAGCCGACGCAACTGCATGTCGAGGATCGCGTTGGCCTGCACCTCTGAGAGGCCGAAGCCGGAGACGAGGGCGGTGCGTGCCTCCTCGCCCGACGCCGCCGCGCGGATGATCGCGATGACCTCGTCAAGCCGGTCGAGGGCGATGGTCAGGCCCTCAACGATGTGGGCGCGGTCGCGCGCGCGCCGCAGTTCATGGCGGGTGCGCCGTTCGATCACCTCGATGCGGTAGTCGATGTAGCACTGGAGGGCAGTCGCGAGGGTCAGGACTTTCGGTTGCTGGCCGATGACCGCGACCATGTTGACGTTGAACGACGTCTCGAGGGTGGTGTGCTTGAGGAGGTTGTTGCGGACGGCCTCGACGCGTGCGTCGCGCTTGAGCTCAATGACGAGGCGCATGCCCCGCCGGTCGGACTCGTCGCGCAGATCGGAGATGCCGTCGAGCTTCTTCTCCTTGACGAGGTCGACGATCTTTTCTTGCAGGGTCGCCTTGTTGACTTGGTAGGGC
>CAILQO010000445.1 GCA_903836285.1 uncultured Chloroflexota bacterium | reverse complement strand
GGATCGTAGATTGACGTGTAGATCGGTGCCTCAGGGAACAGCTCGTGCAGGACAAGCAGGACGCGCTCGGCACCGCCCATCTGGTTGAGGTAGTCGTGGACAATCGCGAGGCGCATTCGTAAATTATCCCGGTATTCGCCTCGCTACCGCGAGCCTGTCGCAATCTGGGACGCGACCCCGTCGCCATGCATGGAACAGGGCTCGCCTCGTTGCGCAGGCGTTCGGAACGCGAACCGCGGGGCGTCGAACGCATCACGCGGAGTTCGGACCCTCGCCCCCAACGCAAAGACCCCACACCCTACCCCGCGGCGCACCCCGAGACTGGCGACGAAGTAGCAATCGGTGGAATACATGAACGCGCTTGGGAGGCCCGAAGAACGAGGGCATACGGTGGGAGGACGAACGGGTGAGATCCTCCATCAGACACTAATATGCGCCGCGACCACTAATCACCGTCGGAATCGTGCGCAGGATGATCTTCAGATCCAGGCCCAGCGACCAGTTCTCGATGTAGTAAAGGTCGAGCATGACCATCTCGTCGAACGGCAGGTCGCTTCGGCCGCTCACCTGCCACAGCCCTGTCAGGCCGGGCGTGACCGACAGCCGGCGCTTGTGCCACTCCTCGTACTGGTCGACCTCGTGCGGGAACGGCGGTCGGGGACCGACCAGGCTCATCTCGCCGGTGAGGATGCTCCAGAACTGGGGCAGCTCATCAATTGAGAGCTTGCGGATCACCCGCCCGACGCGGGTCCGTCGGGGGTCGTCGCGCATCTTGAAGATCACGCCGCCCGCCTCGTTCGCCTTCATCAAGTCCGCTAGGCGCCGGTCCGCGTCCTGGTACATCGACCGGATCTTGTAGCAGCGGAAGGTGCGCCCCTTGGCGCCAACCCGCTGCTGCGGGATGAAGACCGGGCCGGGAGAATCGAGCCGTACTAGCACTGCCACCAGGGCAACGATCGGCGCGCAGGCGACGAGCGCACCGAGCGCCGTAACCACGTCGATCGCGCGCTTCACGATCATGTTCACGCCCCGGATCATCGACTCGCGCCGACCGATCAGGGGGATGCCGGCAATGTCGTCGACCTCCAGCGCGCCGAGTGTCAGGTCGTACGTGTCGGGGACGAGGCGGAAGTCGATGCCGAGACGGTCGCACAGGCCAACGATCGAGAGGGTCGTGGCGTGCTCCGCCGACGGCAGGGCAATCACGATCTCGTCGATCCGGTGGTCCCGCACGACAAGCGGGAGGTCGCGCACCGGCCCGAGGCATTCGAAGCGCCCGAAGTTTGTCCCTTGCGCGCACGCCACGTCGTCGCAGAACCCGGCGAGGTCATAGCCCAGGCCCGGACGCCCGGCGATCTGCTGCATGACCATCTTGCCGAGGTGGCCCGCACCGATGACGAGCACGCGGCTGACCCCGACGCCCGCCCGACGCCGACGTGCCACGATCCAGCGAACGGCAAGCCTGAAGGCAGACAGCATGGCGATGCTCGCCACCCACAGGTACGCCAGCATCGCGCGCGACGTCACGCCGGGACGCAACAGGAAGAACACGATCACCAGCGCCGAGAGTGCGATGGTGACGCCACTCATGACCATGCCGGTCTCGTCGAGCCAGCCGGTCGTCCGCCGCAAGCGGTAGAGCCCCTGCCTGAGCATCACGAGGAGCGCGGTGCCCACAAAGATCGCTTGGGCGGTGGCGTACGCGCTGAGTGGTGCGTCGTAGAACTCGGCAGTCTCCGGCCAGAGGCGGAGGTCGTACCGCAACCAGTAGGCAAGCAGGAAGGCTAGGTTCAGGAGGGCGAAGTCGGCACCGAGCAGGGCAAACTTCGTCCGCAACCGGGCGACACCGAGTGTTTCGCGCGCGGTTGATGGCGTGCTGGGGATGGGGCCGCGCCACGCCATGGTCCACGCGGCGGCCGACGACGACGGCGGTATCCCGTTCGCCTGCGGCCGGGCGTGATCCGCGGTCGAGCGGCGCGTCGCGCGTGGGCGGGTCGTCACGCCCGTCCGCCCTGGCTCGCGTCGGCGACCGCTTCGCGGTATGCACGGACGCATCCCGCGGCGGACCGCGCCCACGAGAACTGCGCGGCTTGCACGGGACCGGCATCGCGAAGCCGGGCAGCCAACGTGCCGTCGGTCAACACAGACCGCATCGCCTCTGCAAGGGAGGACTCGTCACTTGGGTCGATCACCAGTCCCGCACGTCCCACGACCTCGGGGAGCGACGACGAGTTGCTTGTCACCACGGGGGTGCCGCACGCCAGCGCTTCAAGCACAGGCAACCCGAATCCCTCGTACTGCGACGGATAGGTGAACAGGTCGGCCGCAGAATACCAGAGCGGTTGGTCCTCCCTTCGAACATAGCCGGGAATGATGACCCGGTGGCCGATGCCCTCGTCCGCGACGGCCCGGTCAATCGCGGCGTAGTCCCATCCCCGGCCGCCGGCAAGGACGAGCGAGTGTGGCAGCCCATCCCGGACGAGGCGTGCGAACGCCCGGACAAGCCGGTCCACGTTCTTGCGCGGCTCAAGCGTTCCCATGTAAAGCACGTACCGCTCGGGTAAGCCCAACCGGGCGCGGAACGCCTCGGGCCGCTCGCCCTCTCCATGGTAGGGGCGGAAGTCCGGGTCAACCCCGGGATAGACGACCGCGACGCGGTCCGGGTCGGCGTGGAGCGCGTCGATCACGTCGGCACGGGTCGCGGCGGAATCGGTGACGATGCGCGACGCGTGTTGCGCGGCGTAGCGGGTAAAGGTCGCGAGGTAGCGCCGCTTGGCTGGATGAAACCGCTCCGGAAACCTGATGAATGTCAGGTCATGGATGGTCAGGACGACCGGCACGCGGGCGGCGACCGGCAGGACGTTGAGGGGGCAGTGCAGGACGTCGAGCCGGTCCCGCAGTGCAAGCACCGGCAGTACCACCTGCTCCCACGCGATGCGCAGGACGGGGGCAAGCGTCGGCATCATGGCCGGTGCGACGCGAAGCCGCCTTCCTTCGACTGCCGGCCATGCGCGCACGGTCGCATTCGTGTAGACCACGAAGCGTTCGTCGCCCGGCACTGCAGGCAGGTGCGCGCAGACGCCCCGGATGTACCGGCTGATGCCGGCGTTCCGGTAGTCCTGGCTGTCGAAGAGCTTCTGGGCGTTGATGCCTACGCGCACGAACTAAGGAGTTCCTGTTGGGCGTGGCGGCGCGGTCGGATTCGGGACCGGGCCGATGGACCGCCATCCGGTGAACGGCCAAGGACCTGCCCGTGTCCCGCCACAGTCCCAATTCCGTGACGCAGCGCATGGCCCAGATTGGCGTCATGGTGTGCGCCCTATACTGCGGGCATGTTCGACCCGACCGTCCTCGAAACGTTCCTCGCCCTCGTCGAGATCGATAGCCCGTCTGGCGAGGAAGCGGCGATCGCGGCTGACCTCGTCACACGCCTCAAGGCCCTCGGGTGTGATGCCTGGACCGATGCACACGGCAACGTTGTCGGACGGCGCGCCGGGCGCGGCGCGGGTGCCTCGCTGCCCCCGCTCCTGCTGTCGGCACACATGGACACCGTCGTGCCGGGTCACGGCGTGAAGGCGCACGTCGCAGACGGCATCGTTCGTAGCGACGGCTCCACCATTCTCGGTGCGGACGACAAGGCGGGCCTGACCGCGATCCTTGTGGCCCTCGCCCGGACGGGAAATGATGGGGAGGCAAGCCGACCCGTCGAACTTGCGCTGACGATTCAGGAGGAGACTGGGCTGACCGGCGCGAAGCTGATGGATCACCGCCAGTTCGAGGCGCGCGAGGCGATTGTCATCGACAGTGCTGGGCCGGTTGGGGCGATCGTCGGTCAGGGTCCGGCACAGGAATCGCTCGTGGTCGAGATCCAAGGTACGGCGTCCCACGCAGGCGTCGCCCCAGAGGCGGGCGTCAGCGCGATCGTCGTTGCCGCACGTGCAATCAATGGCATGCGACTGGGGCGGATCGACGCAACCACGACTGCAAACCTCGGCACCATCCAGGGCGGCATGGCCACGAACATCGTCCCGCCGACCGTGGTCATCCGGGGGGAGGCGCGCGGGATCTACCCGTCGGCGCTCGCCTCGCAGGTGGCGCACATGCGGGAGCGGTTCGAGGCGGCCGCTGCCGAAGCGGGCGCGACGGTCGATATCACGGTGACGCGCAGCTACGACGCAATCGACCTTGATGAGGGGACGCCGCTAGTGCAGCTTGTGCAGCGGGCGATGCGCAGCGTGGATGTCGCGCCGCAGATGATCACGACCGGTGGGGGAAGCGACGCGAACGTCATGGCCGGGCGCGGATTCACCGTCGCGAATCTCGGGTTCGGCGTCGTCGGCCCGCATGCCCTTGACGAGCACATCGCGGTTGCCGACCTGAACCGGATCGCCGATGTGGTGACGGCCATCCTGGGGGACCTCGGCTAAGACCGGCCTACCCCCCACGCATCCTGCGACACCTTCCCCATCGCGACGGGCGACCACTCGGTTGCCGGAGGGTTACCTGTCCCCAACCCCTCCCTCGTTGCGACCGGCGAGTGGGGTATGCCCGCGCCAGCTCTCGATGGTGTCCTGGGTGCCGTCTGGGGCAGGCGCATCTGGTACGGCCGCGGCGATTGGCCCGTGAACCGCGTCGTACGCCCGTAACTCCTCCCGTAGGAGTTCCGCGTTGTCACCCAAGGCGCGGCGCATCACGTCGCGTACGGCCATCGGGAGATTGCACAGGGTTTCGTCGACCGCGGCCAATTGGACCTCGACGTCGGCGAGAGCCTCAAGCGTCATCCGGTACTGCTCGGCATTGTCGATTGGCACGGCGCCCTAGGGTACCCCGCGGGGTGCAACCCACCGATGAGCGACCACCGCTCGTGCGCCGGCGAACCGCGATGGCCGCACGCGGAACATGCACCGGACCGGTGCGTTCCTACCCCGTGACACACGACACCCCCGGTGCGCGGCCGCCACGTGTCGGACACCGGGGTGCCAGGGGTGCGAGACCAGTGGCTCGTGCCCCCGTCGGGGGTCACATCGTCTGGATCGCCCACGCAGGCCGCATCGCGCCACTGCAAAGCATCCGGACCGCGGGAGAGGGACCAGCACCATGGCGCAGACGCTTGACCGTGCAGGGGTAGAGGAGGCGGCCACGCCGGCGCGCGCAGCCCGGACGCGCGAACCCCGGCGCACGCTTCCCCCCGAGGCTCGGCGGCTCGTGCCGGTCGATGTTGCCCCCGGCCGGCCCAACGGCCCGGCGCCGGCAGGAAGCGCGCCGGAAATCGACCTTTTCCTTGAGGACATCCGCGACTCCAAGCGTCTCTCCGAGAACACCTTGGTCGCCTACGGCAACGACATCCGGCAGTTCCGCGCGTTCCTTGACCGGCAGGGGGTTGAAGGGTGGGATACCGAACCGGCCACCGTCCTGCAATTTGTCGCATGGCTCAAGGATCAGGCGTACGCCCCGGCGTCACTTGCCCGCAAGCTAGCGGCAACTCGGACGTTCTACGGGTTCCTCGTGAAGCGCGGAACCCTGCACACTGACCCCGCCGCACGAATCGGCACGCCCCGCGTTGCACCGTTCACCCCGCGAACCCTCACCCCGGAGGAGATCCAGCGACTGCTCGCGGCTCCCACCGGGCGCCACACGGTGGAAGCTCTCCGAGACCAGGCGATGTTCGAGCTCCTGGCCGCGACAGGCATGCGTGTCTCTGAGATCGTGTCCCTGGATGTGTCAGACATCGACCTCGCGGTGCCGTCAGTAAAGTGCCTGGGTCGTGGAGGCCGGGCAAGGACCCTGCCACTCGAGCCGCGAGTACTCGGCCCGCTCCAAACCTACCTGCAGCGTGGCCGCATCCTGCTTGCCCGCGACCCCGCCACGCCGGCCCTCTTCCTGAACCATCGTGGCGATCGGTTGACCCGCCAAGGATTCTGGCTTGTTCTGAAGGGGTACGCGACCGACGCCGGTATCGACGGCACCCTCACCCCGCACACCCTGCGCCATTCGTTCGCCGCTCAGATGATCGGCGACGGTGCGCTCTTGCGTGAGGTGCAGCAGCGCCTTGGTCACGCCAGCATTTCCACGACCCAGATGTACCGCCAAGCGACCCCGCCTCCAACCAGGCAGGGCAATGGAACCCACCTTACGATCGTACGCTGAACGGAGGCAGCGCCTGGAAGGCCCCCAACCGTTATCCCGACCTTCCTCGCAGGCGACGCAGGAGCCTATGGCGGGAACATGAAAACCGGAGAGGGGCGTGTTCGCGCCATTCCACTCCGTGCCCCAACGCGCTAGGAATTCATGCCATGTCAGCAGGCGACGATGGAGCATACGATGGCCCGCGTACATCGGCGCTGCGCCGCATGCCTGCCTCCCCTGAGGCCGCGGCCGCTTTCGTACACCTGCGCGACGCCCGTCGACCGGATATCGGCATCATCCTCGGTTCGGGGCTTGGCGACGTCGCGAATATGATGGAAGACTCCGTCATCATCGGGTACGACGACATTCCTGGAATGCCCCGGACGACGGTGTTGAGCCACGCGGGGCGCCTCGTGATCGGCACTATTGCGGACACCTGCTGCGCCGTGCTGCAAGGCCGGGCGCATTTCTACGAAGGCCACTCGATGGCCGATGCCACGTTTGCCACCCGGATGCTTCGGGCGCTTGGGGTTCGCGCCCTTGTCGTGACGAACGCATCCGGCGGCATCAACTCAGCCTACGCGGCCGGTGACGTCATGCTGATCGCCGACCACATCTTTCTGCCTGGCATGGCCGGCCACCACCCGCTCCGCGGGCCAAACGACGACACGGTTGGTGAACGCTTCCCCGCGATAGTGGATGCCTACACCCCGGCCCTCCGTGCGATTGCCCGCGCCCATGCGACCGAGGCGGGTCTCCCCTGGCACGAGGGGACGTACGCGATGGTCAGCGGTCCTTCGTTTGAGACAAGTGCAGAACTTCGCTTGCTTGAGGTCGTCGGGGCCGATGCAGTCGGCATGAGCACGTGTCCGGAGGTTGTCGTTGCCCGCCACGCCGGGATCCCGGTGCTTGGCATTTCACTCGTGGCGAACCTCGCCCGCCCCGATGAGCCAGAGATCCTCACGCACGAGGGCGTACTCGAGGGCATGAGGGCAGGCGCCGGCCACGTGTCCACGCTGCTGGTCCGTGCCCTGCCCGACATCGCCGCTGCGGTCGGGGCGACTCGAACCACCAGGCATGGATGAACATGGACGCAAGTTCGCAGGGCGCTGGCCGCTCCACGTTGTGGCTGGCCTTCACTCCCGTCGGGTGCTTCGGGTACCACCTCGGTTGGGCGCGTGCTTGCGATTGCCGCGATTGGCCGCGGAGCGATCGGTTCCCGGAATGAACGTCGAACCCGCGCGCGTGAATACCCACGATGTCTGACGAAACCCTTCTCTGGTACCGGAAGCCAGCGACCACCTGGCTCGAGGCGCTGCCGATCGGGAACGGACGTCTCGGTGCCATGGTCCATGGTGGCGTGTCCCGTGAACGCGTCCAACTGAACGAGGAGCGTGTATGGGCGGGCGGTCCCGCCGGTCGCGAAACCGCCAACCCTGAGGCACCGGGCGCGCTCGATGAGGTTCGCGCACTTCTGTTTGCGGGGCGGCCGATTGAGGCGGAGGCGCTCGCAAACGCGCGCTTGATGGGCGTACCGCTCCGCATGCCTCCCTACCAGACGCTCGGTGACCTCGTAATCGAGCAACCCGCGCTGAAGCAGGGGCGCCCTACCCGGTACCGCCGTGAGCTGGATCTTGAGTCGGCAGTGGCGACGACCAGCTTCCGGCACGGAGATGTTGGGTTCCGGCGCGAGGCATTCGCGTCGGCGATCCATCAGGTCATCGCGATGCGCCTGTCCGCAGATGCTCCTGGTGGGTTCGACGTGGACCTGTCGCTCGTGCGCGACGCGGGAGCAGTGGCCACGACGTCCGACCCGCGAACGATCACACTGCGCGGGCGCACCGGGTCGACCGATGGCGTCGCCTTCGTCGCGATGGCGAGGTTGGAGCTGGATGGCGGGACCGCGGAGGCCCGTGGGGATCGCCTGTGCATCCGTGGGGCGAGTGCGGTCACAGTGCGGATCGCAGCGTGCACGGACATGCTCGGTACCGATCCTGAGACATCAGTCGCCGCCACCCTTGACGCCACTGATGGTGCCGGCTTCGACTACCTCAAGGAGGCGCACGTCACTGAGTATCGCGCCTGGTTCAGTCGGGTGTCACTTGAGCTGCGCGATGCGGTCCCGGCCGCGAAGGACCCGAAGGCGCAGCCGACAGACGCCAGGTTGGTGGCCTTGAGGAACGGAACCCCGGACGCCGGCCTGCACGCACTCGCCTTTCAGTACGCCCGGTACCTCCTCGTTGCAAGCTCCAGACCGGGCACGCTCCCCGCAACCCTCCAAGGCATCTGGAACGACTCGCTTGCCCCACCTTGGGAGAGCAAGTGGACGATCAACATCAACGCCCAGATGAACTACTGGTTGGCTGAGGTCGGCAACCTCGCCGAATGCCACCAGCCGCTCTTTGACCTGCTGGAGGCGGCTCGTGAGGACGGGCGCCGCACCGCTTCCACTCTCTATGGCGCTTCGGGGTTCGTTGCGCACCACAACCTCGATGTGTGGGGACGGGCCACGCCTGTTGATGGGGCGAAGTGGGGACTGTGGCCGCTTGGGGCCGCCTGGCTTGCGCTTCACCTCTGGGATCACTGGGCGTTCGGGCGCGATCGCGACTTCCTGGCGACTCGCGCGTACCCGGTCATGCGCGAGGCCGCGACGTTCCTGCTCGATTTCCTCATCCCGCACCCGGATCATCCCGACCTCCTTGTGACGGCACCTTCGCTTTCACCCGAGAACCAGTACCAGCTGCCGGACGGAACGGTCGCATCACTCTGCGTCGCGCCCGCGATGGACTCGCAGATTGCCCGCGAGCTGCTTTCGAGGTGCATCGAGGCGACGGCAATACTTGGTGTTGACGCCGCCTTCCGCGGTCGGGCGGCATCCGCCTTGTCCCGACTTCCGGCGGATAGGGTCGGCCCGGACGGCCGCCTGCAGGAGTGGCTCGAGCCACACGCGGAAGCCGAGCCGGGTCATCGTCACCTGTCCCACCTGTTCGGGGTGTATCCAGCTGCGCAGGTCACGCCACGGTCCACACCCGCCCTGGCAATCGCGGCACGGCGTTCCCTCGACTCCAGACTCGCGAATGGTGGTGGACAGACTGGTTGGAGTCGTGCCTGGGTCGCCGCCCTCGCTGCACGCCTTGGTGATGGCGAGGGTGCGCACCATCATCTCGTTGCACTCCTCACTGGATCAACTGCACCGAACCTCTTCGACTTGCACCCGCCGAAAATCTTCCAGATCGACGGCAACCTCGGTGGAGCTGCGGCGATGGCTGAGATGCTTTTGCAGAGCCACGAGGGCGAAGTAAGCCTGCTCCCCGCACTGCCGTCCGCATGGCCCTCCGGCAGGGCAAGCGGCCTCCGGGCACGGGGCGGTTACGAAGTGGACCTCGTGTGGTCGGGCGGACGCCTTGTTGGGGCAACCGTTTGGCCGTCCCAAGCGGGCCCATGTCGGGTGCGTGCGACCCAGCCCGTCGGCGTTCGGGCCGTTGGCCAGTCGAGGAGGTCGCCGGGGATCGCGGCGCAGTCGTCCGAGGACGGTTGCGTGGTGGCGTTCGAGGCCGAGGCCGGTCGAGCCTACCGAATCGTGCCGGCTGGCTAGGCCGCCAAGGTGCGGGGCTGGCCCGTCCCTCTCACGCGTCGCATTCTGGGCACTCGGCGGGGGAAGTAAAGGGGGGGTGGAGGGTTCTCCGACGCGAGGGGATGTCGTGCGCACGCTCACATCACCCCGGGTAGACCCACCAACACGTCGTCACCGTCGACGCGCACTGGATAGACGGCCATGCGGTCGAACGATGGTGGGTCTAGGACGTCGCCTGTGTCCATGCAAAAGCGCCATCCGTGACGCCCGCACAGCAGGTGTGGCGCGCGCCCTTCCTCGCCGTCAATCTCCGACCACTTGAATGGCCATCCCTCGTGCGGGCAGTAGGCCTCAACCGCCCAGATAACGCCGTTGACTAGTGCGAGCGCGATCTCGTGGCCCCCGCGCAAGCGGAGTTGCTTGACCTCCCCCGCGTGGAGGTCAGAAACCCGCGCGCACCGGACAAACGTGACCTCCGAATTGCCGGGCGCCGCGGTCGGAACCGCACCGACGACGGCTGTCATCCTGGCGCGACGCCCCCAACCGATGAGCCGCTTCATGATCCCCATGCGCGTCCGCCTGACATCCATCTCCGGGACGATTGCGCGAAGCATACGCTTGACACGGGTTGACGGTTCCCCTCTCCGACAGTGCGTTGTGTGCTCGTGGAGCAGACAGATCGCTTGTGCTCAAGGGATGAGCAGGCGCGGCTCCGGAAGCCGAGCGGGTCGTTCCGACCGGACGGCCACCGACGCATCTCGTGCGCTTCCGCAGTGGTGTCGCTGTCGTTTGACGGAACGTGGAAGTTCCGGCCGATCGCCAAGCGCGCGTCGCGAGTCTCGGGCCCGACCTCCCCGTGCAGGTCCGCGCCGGTGGGCGGTCGCAGGCGACGCGCGACGGGGTGAGGGCAGCTCCATCGCTCCCGGGGTGCTACCTCTTCCGGGATCCGGATGGTCACGTCCTCTACGTCGGCAAGTCGGTGACGTTGCGCACCCGCCTGGCGTCGTACTTCGCCACCGACCGCGAACGCAAGGTCATCGCGATGACGCGGCGTGCGGCGACGGTTGAATGGCACATCACCGAATCGGAGGTTGAGGCACTCGTCCTTGAGAGTGCACTGGTCAAGCGCTTCCAACCTCAATACAACGTGCAGTTGCGATCCTACCCACACTACACCTTCCTGCGCCTTGCAGACCCCGGTGGCGACGGCGTGCCGCTCCTGGAGCTGACGCAAGGTGTCGGTGCGGACGGGCGACCGCATTTCGGGCCCTTCTGGGATCGCACGTCGGCGGAGCAGGCTCGAGATTTCGTGAACCGCCTGTTCTCGCTTCGCGTGTGTGATGGGCCGCTTCCGTCGGCACGTGTCGGCCGAACGTGCCTCCACGGGCAGATTCGACGATGTCAAGCACCGTGCCTAACCGGTGACGTTGGCCGCGATCCGTATCGGCAGGCTGTCGATGACGCGTCGGCGTTGTTGCGAGGCGACGCCATGGACCTCGTCGCACGGCTTGAGTCCGAGCGAGATCGCGCCGCGGCATCACTGCTGTACGAACGTGCGGCGGAGCTGCATCAAATGGCAACCACCTTGCGCACCCTTCACGGCAAGCGTCGCCACCTGAGATCGGCTGCGCACGTCCAGAACTTCGTGGTGGTCGTCCATGACGAACTCCGCGTTGGCGCCGGTGGCGCGCAGGTCCTTGCCTTCTCCGGGGCACGCTTGCAGGGTCAGGTCGTCGTTCAGTCGGGCCTATACGGGCGGGATGACGAACGCCGGCGCGCGGCGCTGTCGCGGTTCCTCGCCACCCACTTCCCCATCTCGCGTGCCCTCGAAATCGATCGCGCCGAGCTTGACCAAATGCACGTCGTGGCGTCTTGGCTTGCCCGTAATGGCCGCCGGTCGCGCTATGTGCCGATGCCGGACGGTGCCGTCACGCCAGATGCCATCCGCGCCGTCGTGGCACGGGCGGTGATGGCGATCGACGATGCACCAAGTGCCCTCGACAGCGGTACCAACACCGCGCGCCGCGACGCAGGCGAAAACCCGTCGCCTACGGAGTAGCACGTCGCCACGACACCCCTCCGCCGGGCGATTGCCATTGAACCGGGACCTCCTGCGCGTGCGTCCT
>CAILQO010000444.1 GCA_903836285.1 uncultured Chloroflexota bacterium | reverse complement strand
GTCCTCCTTTGTCACGAGCAGCTCGCGAAATGGCAGATGCGACGACCATGATCACGCCAAGGAACAGGGCGCCGACAACGATCACTCCATATGTCAACCAATCCGTCGCACCCTGGCTCGTGGATCCCGGATCCTGAACTGGATTCCCCTGCACAGGCACCGGGAGCGGTATCATAGGCCGGGTGTTTTGACTCTGGTTGGCGCCACCCAACGGACTCGAAGGGACACCGGACCCCTTGTGCAACCCGGCACATGGGTAACACTTTTGACCGGGCACATGGGTGACACTTCCACGCCCTGCCGAAACGCTCCCCACCTCCATCCGCGTGCTGGATGACGAGATGCTCCGAGGAGCGAAGCGACGAGGGGCAGATCGGCAGCCAGCACGCGGCGCGATCACGGGGTGGCCCCAGACTCTGCCCAGCCATCGCCGTCCTCGAAATCCTTCGCGTCCGTGTCCGGGCACATGGGTGACACTTCCTCCGGCGTGGGCACGAGCACCCGCGACCTTTCGTGCAGGGTCGCTAGCCGCATCGGTCCCAGGCTCAGGCTCCAAACCTCATCGTCGACCTGCCTGAGCCCGACGACTTCGCCCTCGAGCGCCTCGCCCACGAACAGCATCTTGCCGGCCCACTTGATCGAGCCGTCGGTGCGCACGCGCCGCAACTCCATGTCGCTCGCATACTCGTGTTCGGGCAACTTCGCAGGCATCTGCCTCGGCGAGAAGTCGTAGAGCTCCGCGGGCAACTTCATGCCGAGCGCTTCGTGCGGCCGCTCTTCGTTGTAGATCGCTTGGAAGCGCGTGAATGCGTTCTGCTGCGCGCCGATCGTCGCGCGCGGAGGTGACGCAGTCTCCGCCTTCAATGTCTCGTGGAAGCGCTCGTGCTTGCCGTTTTGCTCCGGCTTGCCTGGCTCGATGCGAATCGAGTGCACGCCGAGCCGCAGCATCCAAACCGACAGACGCGAGAGCCCGCCGATGCCCGCGGAAGCGAACGGAGTGCCGTTGTCGCTCAAGATCGCGCTTGGCAAGCCGAAGCGACGGAATGCATCTTCGAGCTGCTTCTTCACGTCGTCGGTCTTCGGAGCGACCATCGCGCGGCAGACCAGCGATGCGCGGCTGAATGCATCGTTGATGGTCAACGGATCGCAGCGCGTGCCGTCGCCGACGCGAAACCAGCCCTTGTAGTCCATCGTCCATACGTCGTTCGGCGCCCGCGCATCGACGTGCGGAGGAGCACTCGGATGACGCATGCGGCGCCGTCTGCGCGGCGGCACCAGACCGGCTCGCTTCAGGATCGCATCGACCGTGCTGCGTGCGGGCCACTCGCTATCCGGCTCCCGGCGAAGCAGCGTCGCGAGGATCTTCTTGCTGCCCCAAGTTGGATACGTCTTGCGCACACGCAGCACCGCGCCTTCGACGTCCGGCGACGTCTGGTTGGGATGCGTGCGCGGCGCGCGCGGCAGGTCGCGCAGGCCTTCCGGACCGAGCGCCTGCTGCCGATGCAGGATCTTGTAGCCGGTCTTGCGGCTGATCCCGAACTGGCGGCACGCATCGACCATCGTCAGGTCGCCTCGCTGCATCGCCACGACGAACTTCATCCGCTCGTTCACAGGGTCGGTCTGGGTCCAAGGCATCCGTGGACTGGACCCGCGGCGGCCGGAGTGGTCACCTGCGAGTGTTACCCATGTGCCCGGACACGGGTGTCACCCATGTACCCGGGTCGGACCCACCCGCCACCTCCACCACTCCAGCCGTCACCGCCGGCCCCTGGGTTCCAGGAGCCACCGTTGCCTTCGAGATGGAAGCCGGCGAGT